>JAFGFV010000608.1 GCA_016930895.1 Spirochaetales bacterium
CCGTACATCTTGGGACCGTAGACCACGTTCTCGTAGATGGACTTGGGAAAGGGATTGGGCTGCTGGAAGACCATGCCGACATCCCGGCGCAGGCGCACCGGATCGATGTCCTTGTCGTAGATGTTTTTGCCGTTCAGCAGGATTTCGCCCTCGACCCTGCTGCCCTCGATCAGGTCGTTCATGCGGTTGAAGCATCGCAGGAAGGTGGACTTGCCACAGCCGCTGGGCCCGATCAGGGCGGTGATGCGGTTTCGGTACACCTTCATGCTGACGTCCTTGAGGGCGAGAAAACTCCCGTAGTAGAAGCTGAGGTTCTCGACCTCCAGGATCGTCGGCAGCTCGGAAGTGTCTTCGACGGGTCTCATGTTCGCGAAAGATGCGGCTAAATCCACCGTGCTCTCCCTCTCTATTTTCCCGTATACTGCTTGCCGCTGAAGCGGTTGCGGATGTAGATGGCGATGCCGTTCATGGCCAGCAGGATGATCAGCAGCACCACGATCGCCGCCGGAGTGACCCCGTGCTGGAACTCGGCCTTCGGGAAGTCCGACCAGGCGTAGATCTGCAGCGGAAGGGCGCTGAACGAGCTCATGATCCCGTGCGGCGCGGTGAACATGGTGGTGGCCACGCCGATCATGATCAGCGGCGCGGTTTCCCCCATGGCATTGGCCAGGGCCAGGATCACGCCGGTCATCACCCCGGGAACGGACATGGGGAGCACCACCGAGCGGATCATCTGCCAGCGGGTGGCCCCCAGGGCCAGGGAACCCCGGCGCTGGGAGTCCGGAACCGCCCGAATGGCCTCCTGGGAGGAGACGATCACGATCGGCAGAACCCTCAGGGTCAGGGTGAAGGCCCCGAGGATGACGATGCCGTGCTCCATGCCTAGAGTGGAAACGAACAGCCCGAGACCGAGCAGGCCGTATACGATCGACGGCACTCCGGCCAGGTTGGTGATGTTGATCTCGATGAAGCGCTTGAACAAGCTGTCCCGGGCGTATTCCTCCAGCCACACCGCGGCGCCGACCCCGATGGGGAGCGAGAACAGCGCCACCAGGGCGACCACGAAGGTGGAGCCGATGATCTGGGGGTACACCCCCGCCTTCTCCGCGAAGCGGGAGGGCGAGCTGGTGATGAACTGCCAGTCCACCCAGCCGGCGGCATCCCAGAACACGTACACCAGCAGGCCCGCCAGGCTCACGATCCCGAAGAAGGTGGCGAACACGCACAGTGTGGTGAACACGTGACCCTTGGCACGCTCGCGGCCGATGTTGTCCCCGGCGGCTTCGAGCACGGCCCTGCGGGTGACCTCGGCCCGGACAGACCGGGCCGCGCGTGCAGAGCGGCCGGCGCGGGCTGCCCGGGGGCCCCGGCCGATCATTGGTACTTCTCCCGGAAGCGGTTCTTGATGACCTGGCTGATCAGGTTCAGCACCAGGGTCATGGCAAACAGGGCCAGCCCGATGGCGAACAGACTCTTGTAGGCCACCGAGTCGCCGGTCACGTCGCTGGTCCCGATCTCGACCATGGCCGCGGTCATGGTCTGCACGGGGCCGAGAAAGGCATCGGCGGGCTTCAGCGGGTTGACCATCCGGGCCAGGTTGCCGGCGGCGATGGTGACCGCCATGGTCTCCCCGATGACCCGGGAGATGCCCAGAATGAAGGAAGCCACGATCCCCGAGAGGGCGGATGGGATCACGATGGTGGTGGAAACCTGGAACTTCGTGATGCCGAGGCCGTAGCCGGCCTGCCGCAGGGTCAGGGGGACCGCCCTCATCGCGTCTTCGCTGATGCTGGCCACCGTGGGAATGATCATGATGGCCACCACGATCGAGGCGGACAGGACATTGAAGGTGCTGATCGTCGGGAAGACATTTCCCAGTACCGGGGTGACGTACACCAGGGCGAAGTATCCGTACACGACCGTCGGGATGCCGGCCAGGACCTCCAGGGCCGGCTTGACCACCGCCCGGAGCCTCTTGCTGGCGTACTCGCTCAGGTAGGTGGCAGCCAGAAGTCCCACCGGCAGGGCGATGATCGCCGTGCACAGGGTGAAGGTGATGGTGCCGCTGACCAGGGGCAGGACGCCGAACTCCACCGGCAGAATCGTCGGGCTCCAACGGGTTCCCGTGAAGAAGTCGATGATCGAGACCTTGCTGAAGAACTCCCCGGCATCGAACACCAGGACCCCGATAATCCCGATGGTCGTCACGATCGACAGGGAGGCGCAGGCGATGAAGATCGCCTGAATTGAGTTCTCCCGAACGTAGCGTCCGGGACGCTTGAGCAGTTTCTCCAGCAGCTGTTTGTCGCTCATGGCAGGCCTACGGTATCACTTTTCGCGGACGGAGAGAAGAACGTGGAGGGGCCTGCAGCCCCTCCATGTTCGTGAAACGCGTCCTCGCGTAGCGAAGTGTTCGGACAAGCGCTGCGATCGGAAGCGCGCGACGTCCTACTTGAGATCGGCGACGGCCTTCTCGAACCTGTCGAGGATGGCCTGCTTCTCGGCCGCGGTCATGGGCACATAGCCGATTTCGCTGATCATGTCGCTGTCGATTTGCTCGAGGTAGAAGCGCACGAAGGCCTCCATCTCCGGGCGCCTGAGGCTCTCGCTGTTCACGTAGATGAAGATCGGCCGGGAGAGGGGCTTGTACTGGCCGCTCTTGGCGGTCTCCA
>JAFGFV010000115.1 GCA_016930895.1 Spirochaetales bacterium
CTTGCCTTCCGCCTCCACGTGCCAGCCCTCGGCCAGCAGCGCCTCGACGGCCGGGCCGAGGCGGCGGGCCGCGAGCTTGTAGACGACCGCCCGCCGTCGCGGGTCCCGCAGGCGCCGGAAACCCAATTCGCCCAGGCGCCGGGCGGCGCGGCGCTCCTCCCGCTTTCTGCGCAGGAGGATGAGGCCCTCCTGCTCGACGTACTCGCCGCAGCCCCTCGCGCCGGCGGCCACGATCCGGTCTGCGTACCCGAAGGAGAGCTCCCCCGCCAGGGTGCCGCCGGTGCGGGAGTAGCCCATGGACTCGGCCTTCCCGATCTTCAGGCGGGGCAGGGGCGCGGCCTGCAGAGTGCGTACGCCGAGGGATTCATCGATCTCCAGGGGAGGCAGGTGCGGGAGAGAGACCAGGCGGCGGAGCAGCGCAGCCATCTCCCCCGTTTCCACCTGGATCGCTCGCCTCCGGCGCAGGGTCGTGACCCAGGGAAAAGAGCCATACTCCCGGAAGCGGCTCAAGGCACCGCCGGCGAACAGCAGTCCGCCCATGATCAGGAGATCCGGCCGGGACAGGGGCATGCGTTCGGCCCCTCGCCGAAGGGCCCCTTGCACGCGGCACCCCTGGCCTCCGTCCGCGGCTCCGATCTCCAGGTGGAACTCCCAGGGTTCTTCGGGGTCCCAGCGCACCGGCGGATGCTCGAAGGGATTGTCTTGGGTGCCCTGCAGGTACAGCCTCCCGGTGGCGCACATCCTGGGCAGCAGGAGCCTGACCAGCCCCGTGTCCAGGTAATAGGTGGGAAAGATCGTGGCGGAGGCCACTCCGATGCGCTGGTAGCCGTCCCCCGTGCGGGTGAACTCCTCCGCGTAAAAGGTACCCCGCAGGACCGCCACGATGGCCCGATCTCGGGGGTCCTGGATCTCGCCCAGGCTCGCCGTGCGTAGCTCCCGGGAGCGGGGGGCCAGCCGGGTCCCGCTGCGCCCCACGTCGCTGTGGTACAGCCGGAGGAAGGCCTGCCCGGCGGCCAGGGTCCGGGGAGCATCCAGCACGTAGTACAGCTGCCTGTCCGCCGGCCACGAGCCCGTAGTCCCCCGTCTACCCGGCGACAGCGAGGACCGGATTCCCTTCAGGGCCTGGAGCCATTCGGGTTCGGCCGCGGCAGGAGGACCGGAAGAAGCCGCGAAGGATCGTCCCGGGGCGCGCTCGGCCGACGCCGCGGGGGCAGCCGCTCCGCCAGCCTGCCGCGGAGCGGGGTCGGGCAGATGTCCGAGGCTTTCGAGTTTGAGCAGCGTGGCCCAGAGATGCTTGCAGGGCTCCCCCTGGTCCATGAAGTAGGGACAGCTGCAGGACAACTCGATCCCGCGGCGGCCGAAGGTGATCTCCACGGTGTAGCGCCGGGTGCCTTGCACGATCGCCAGCGCCCGTTGGGGGGTCACCTCGGCCAGGCGGACCCGGTCGCGCTGGAAGTAGTCGCGGCCCCGGGCGCGGATGACCGGGTCGAACTCCGTGGAGAACTTGGCAAGGAGAGGGTGTGTCAACGTGCAGTGCTTTCCGGATGCGTTTGCCTGGAGCGCCGCTGCCGAATCGCTGCGGCGCCCTTATTGAGGACTATACCCCGGTGGGCGCGGCCCCGGCAAGAGCCGCACGCCGGGGACTGCGGGAGCCGGGATCCGTGGTGGACTGATCACCACGGGTCTTGCCGAGCAGACGTTCGTCTACCATAATGCGGTGATGGCTCGACAGGATAGATCCAGGACGACAGCGACCAGCCCCCCCAGGCGCCGCAGCGGCGGGAGCGGGAGCATCCGTAGTGGAGCTCAGGGTGGCGGCAAGCGCCCTGTGGGTGGTGCAGGGAAGGCAGGCGGCCGGCTGCGGATTGGGGACAGCTGGAACGCGATCTCGATCATCGCCCTCTCCCAGAACAATCCCCTCAAGGCCATAGCGGAGTTCGTCGAGAACTCCATCGACGCACGGGCCCAAAACGTCACCATCGTGCGCGGCAAGGACCGAGGAGAGCTCTATCTGAAGGTCATCGACGACGGCGAAGGGATCCCGCTCGACCCCGAGGGTCAGCCGGACTTTCGCTACGTCGCCACCCACGTGTGCGACTCCTTCAAGCGCAAGCTCAAGAAGGAGGGAGCACAGGGGATCCAGGGGGAGTTCGGCATCGGCCTGCTTTCCTTCTGGACAGTGGGCGAGCGGCTCATCTTGTCCAGCGCCGGCGCTGACGGCAAGGCCTACCAAATGGAGATGCGCAAGAGCGAACCGGGGTACGTGATTGCCCAGAAACGCACCCTGTTCTCTCATTCTGGGGTGGAGCTGACGATCCGCCCGCTGCTTCCCGGTCTGCGGCAGTTGAACGGCGAGAAGATCCAGAGCTACCTTGCTTCGGAGCTGCGCGACCGGATTCGCAAGTCCGGTGTCAGGATCACGATCAAGGATCGTTATTCGCGCAAGGAGCTGGAGGTGCAGCCGCGTAAGTTCACCGGCCGGCTGCTCCATGAGCTCGGGCCTCTTGGGACCCCTCTCGGGGATGTGGACCTGGAGTTGTACCTGAACGATCCCGCTGCGGAGAATCGGGTCAGCCTGTACCGCGCCGGGACGCGGGTGCTTCCCTCCCTCTCGGCCCTCGATTTCTTCGATCGGCCGCCCTGGAACAGCGGGTACTTCCAGGGAATGATCGATGCTCCGTTCCTTCAGCTTACTCCCGGAACCCGGGATGGGATCATCCGGGACGAGAGCTTTGACACCCTCTGCCGGGCTCTCGAGAGGGTGGAGGCGCAGCTGGCCGAAATCGTCGAGGCCGAGCGTCGGGCCGAAGAAGAGGAAGCCAGCCGCAACATCTTGAGGTCGGTGCAGCGCGCCCTGCGGGAGGCCTTCCTGGCTCTGCCACCGGAGGAGTACGACTGGTTCAGCCTCTATGCCGTGGGCCGTCGAGTTGCCAGGAGGCCCGCCGAGACGGGGATGTTCGAGGATCAGCCGGAACACGATCAGGCAGACCGGAAGGCCGTGGATGCGTCCCTGGTCACGGATTCCGCTCCCGGCGCGGGCCAAGCAGCGCCGGCGGACGCTGAGACCGCCGAGCGGGAAGACCGGGAGTTCTACGAGTTCCCCGGGCCTCTATACTCTGCTGTGATCTCGCCGGCCTCGGCAATCCTCCGGGTCGGTGCGGAACGCAGCTTTCGGTGCATACCGCGGGATCATCGTCGCCGCACCGTGGAGGAGCGGCTGTCGTTCCAGTGGCGAGTGTTGGACGGGTTGGGCAGCATCGATGACCCGAGCAAGGAGATCATCAACTTCACAGCCCCGGAGGAGCCGGGCCTCACGATCCTCGAGGTCAGGGTGGTCCAGGCCCAGGGCGAAGGGCAGGCAGAGCTTGCCTGCACCGCGGAGGCCATCGTGACCGTCACGGATTCACTCCTTCCCAGGGAAGGTGGTGATGGGCCGCAGGGGGGCAAGGGCCTGCCGGGGTACACTTTCCTGCGGGCGCCGGGCGAGCTGTGGCGTTCGAAATACGACCCCAGGAACAACCTGGTCGTCATCAACAACGGGCACCGGGACTACCTCTTCGCGGCGAAGACGAAGGCGCGCAAGCTCAGGTACATCTGCCGGCTGTTCGCCAAGGAACTGGTTCTGGAGAACTTCCCGGGCTTCGAGCCCGGCGAGCTCCTCGAGCGCATGATCGAGCTCGGTCTGTATACCGAGGAGAATCTCAAGTAGGCTGCGCGCGCCGGTGCCAGTGCCGGCGGGTCTCAGGGTCTTCGGCCTCTCCCGTCTCGTCGGGACCGTCCCTACGGGACGATCCGGAAGGGCAGGGACATCTCGGCCCGGGCCTCCTTGAGCTGGTCCTTGAGCACCGCCCTGTAGACGTAGTCACCCGGCGGCAGGTTCCCCAGGGTCAGGGAGTTGGTGGCGAACAGGTCGAAGACCGGCGAGCGGCTGTAATAGTGAAAGGCCAGCAGGTCCTCCTGCTCGTAGAGCACCTCGCCGTCGCCCGATTCCAGCACGATGTCCTGGGTGTACCAGATTTCGTACTGCCCCTGTACGCGGTTGGTGAACACGTTGACCGGCTCGTAATACAGCAGAAGCTCTCCCCCCTGCGAAATAGCCGGTTCGGGCAGCGGCACGTAGGAGCCGAACCCGATGACCTTGGAGCAGAGGGAGACATCCTTGAAACTGAGCGCCCCCCGGTTCTGCAGGTCGATGATCTGGTTCTTGAGCCGCAGAATCGCACTCTGATCCTGAGCTCCCGCCGCGGCGCAGGCGAGGAGCAGCAGGGTTGCACCCACAGCGAGTCGGCCCAAGCGGGCGGTCCTGGTCGTCGTCATCCACGCACCTCCTTTTGCACGTGAGCTCGATTGTGTGGTGCCTGCGGGCGGATTGTCAAATGGCCGCGCCGAGCGAAGCTGAGGCTCAGCGCGGCCTTGTGTCACCTGCGAGGCCCCTATTCGAAGCGGGTCTCGTACTGGCGGCTGTAGGCCAGCAGGTCCTCCAGGAGGGCCTGGGCCACCGTGACGCTGTGGATGAACGGGTCCATGAGCAGCGCCTGTAGCGCCAGCTCCCGGGACCCGGTGGCCGCGGCGTCGGCCACGATGTTCGTGATGGAACCGATCAGCTGGCAGTAGGGAGCCACCACCTCGGGCAGCGGCCCGTACTGAACGGCCTTGGGCCCGTCTGGCCCCACCACGGCGGGCAACTCGACGATGATGTCGTCGGTGAGGTTGGAGATGGCCCCGTTGTTCATCAGGTTGAGGGCGGGGTGATACTTCTGTCCTGCGGTCATCAGGTACCTTGCGATCTGCAGGCTGAGCCAGCCGATGCGCCGCTGGGACACGTAGGTCTTGATGGCCTCCGGAGAGTCGTAGCGCGCCACGATGTCGGCCCAGTCGCTGGCCATCCTGCCTCCGAACCACTGGTCCACCGGGTAGGGTTTGAGGCCGCAGCGCTCAGCGATGGTGTCGTCCACGAACCACAGGTAGTCGGCCACGTGGTTGTCGGCGGGGGAGCAGACAAACCCCAGGAGCTTGGCCGCTTCGAAGATGAAGCGGTAGCCGCCGGGGAACTCCATGGCCTTCGTCTTCCGGATTGTGTCCATTGCCAGGGGATACAGGTCCTCGCCGGTGGCGGCATCGCGGATGTCGGTGACCCACTGGAGATGGTTGATCCCGGCCAAGAGAATGTCCACGCTGCCGGACGGGACCATGAATTCCCGCTCGATCGGATCTGCGTCACGCAGGTGAGTGCGCTCATCCTTGCCCAGGAGCTGCTCCAGGGCCATCTGGATCATCTCGTGACCGTTGCAGTAGCCGATCCACTTGACTTTGGAATGGCGGTGCAGGGCGGCCAGGATGCGGGACAGGGGATTGTTGTCCAGGATCAGCCAGGCGTCCGGGCAGAGCTTCTCGATGTCGGCTGCGATGTCCAACATGACTGGCACGTGGCGGATGCTGAAGTTCAGGCCCGGCGCCCCGACCGTGTACGCTTCGTAGGGGTTGATACCGTGCTTGTTGCACAGCTCGAACTCCTTTTTCCAGGCTTCCTTCGAATTGACGGCGATGAAGCAATACACGTAGTCCGCGTGGGGCAGCGCGTCCGCCCGCTTTGTGTGGCCCTCGACCCTGATGCCCCAGTCCAGGGTCTTGTTGATTCGGTTGGCCAGCTCGACCTCGTGCTTGAGGCGATCCGGCTTGCGGTCCACCAGGGCAAGGGTGCAGCCCTTGAACTCCTCGAACTTGAACAGCTCCTGAAGAAAGAACTCCGTGAACTGGCTCCCAGAGCCGATGACCACGATCTTCGCCTTGTTCATCTTTGCCTCCTTACTGAACAATACTTGATTCTCACTGGCATTCGGCGTCGCCGCCCGGACGCCGCCAAGGCAACTACTAACACGGATTTGCCTCGGGGAGAAGCCCTCGTTTGGTCACGATTTCGCTGAGCACTAGGGTTGCCGCTCCGATTGCGCTGGCGTTCTCGCCCAGAAGGGAGGGAACCAGCGGCGGGGTCGCCACCATGGTGGTAAACGCCCGCTGCTTAAGAGTCTTGCGTACCTCGTCAAAGAGAAGCTCGCCGGCGCCCGCGACCCCACCGCCGATGATCACGATCTCGGGATCCAGGAGATTGATGACGCTGGCGATCGCAATCCCGAGGTACCGCCCTGCCTCCTCCAGCAGGTGGCGTGCCGCTGCGTCTCCCGCCTGCGCAGCCTCCACCACCACCCTGGCGCTGATTTTGTCGATCTGTCCGTTCGCGCGCTGTCGAATCAGGGAGCCCCCTCCGGAGCTGACTACCCGTATGGCACCCGCGGCGATGGCGTTGCCTCCCGCGATCGTTTCCAGACAGCCCCGGTTGCCGCAGTGACACGTTGGACCCGAAGGGAGAACCGTCAGATGACCGAACTCTCCGGCCGTGTAGTGTCTGCCTCTGTACAGCTTGCCGTCGATCACGATCCCGCTGCCGATTCCGTGGCCAATGTTCACGCAGAAGATGTTGTCGTAGCCCCGTCCGGCACCGAAGCGAGCCTCGCCAAGGGCCATGGCGCGGGCGTCGTTTTCGGTGATCACCGGCAAGCTGAACTCCTCCCGGAAGACCTTCGCGATGGGAACGTCCCGCCATCCGGGGATGTTCGGGGCAAAGATCGAGATTCCTCGGGCGGCATCGATGAGCCCGGAAACCGACAGACCAACGCCCGCAAGTCGGGCGAGGGGTTTGGCGGAGGACTTGATGGCACCGTGGGCGGCAGTGATCATGATCTCCAGGATTTCCTCGCTGCCGGCGTGGACGTCGATAGGGATGCGCTCCCGGCCGAGTATGGTCCCGTGCAGGTCGGTGACCACGCCGATGACCTTGGTGATGCCCAGATCGACCCCCACCAGGTAGAAGGCATCGGGATTCAACTCGATCAGGATCGGCCGGCGTCCGCCCTGTGACTTCCCGTGTCCCAGCTGCCGGGTGATGCAGAGCCTGGCCAGCTCCGAAACGGCGTGGGACACGGTCGCGGGAGTCAGGTCGGCCAGCCGGGCGATTTCGGCCCGGGAGATGCGGCCCCTTCGTCCGAGAATCGACAACACCTCCAGGAGGGCTTTGCCCCTCAGCGCATGATGAGAATTCCTTCCCTGGCCTGCTTCTCCGTTCGAACTCACTGACTGAGCCTACCATGACTTTGTTTGTTTTTCAAGTTAAGTAGCGAACCCAAGCTTGACAGAGTCGGGAAATGCCGGTAGTATTCGTTCAATAATAAACTATTGGTTCGGACGTGTTCGGGGGGGGTGTTGGTGCCGCTATTCCGCCTGGACAACGGCGCGAATCGGAGTACAATGAATTGCCTGGGACGGGGTCTCGCCGGGACCCGGCCTCGGGATGCGTTGACATCAAAAGGAGGGAGTGTATGAAGAAGCTTGCGTTGCTCGTTCTGGCCCTGGCGCTCGCGCTGGCCGGCACGACCGCCTTCGCCGCAGGAGGCCAGGAAGCCGCTGCGGAGGAAGGCAAGATCACGGTGGCCACGATCACCTACACGAGTGAGATCGAGTGGTTCTACATCCTCGAGCAGAACTACAAGGACGTGGCGGCGGAGCTGGGGATCGAGTTGATCCAGCTGGACCCCGGGGCCAAGCCCCAGACCCAGGTCGACATGATCGAGCAGATGACCCAGAGGGGCGTCGACGCGATCCTGATCTCTCCCGTGGACCCGCAGGTCATCCGGGCAGCGGTCGAAGAGGCGATGGCGAAAGGGATCCACGTCCTGATCCAGGGACAGGAGCGCGAGACGGTGCCCTGGTCTACGGCGAACTTCGGCTACGACGAGAAGCAGATGGGTACCCTGACCGGCGAGATCGCCGCCGCGGGGGTCAAGCAGAAGTACCCCAACGCCAAGGAGATCAAGCTGGCGGTGCTGGGCGACCCGGGCTGGGCTTCCTCCAACGTGCGCATGGGAGGGGCCAAGGAGGCCTTCATGAAGGGCCTTCCCGGCGTCAAGGTCAGCGTCGTGGTGGACGGGGTCATGGGCTCGACCATCGAGACGGCCACCAACGTCATCGAGAGCGCCCTTCAGCAGCACCCGGACCTGCGCTGCGTGGTCGGGATCAATGACGACGCGGCGATCGGCGCCGTGGGCGCCATGCAACAGCAGGGCGTTGACGTGCTGAAGGAGGCCTGCATCGCGGGGGCCGGGAACAACAAAGGAACCTGGCCGTACATCGACCGGGGCGAGATCCTGGGCAGCGTCGACCTGAACCATCGGGGCACCGCCGAGGTCGCTCTGAACGCCGTCGTCAAGCTCGTGAACGGTGAGTCGGTTCCGGGCATGATGTACATCGACATGATCAAAGTCACCCCGGCCAATCTGGGGCAGTGGTACAAGAAGTAGCGGTAGGGCTTCCTCGCAAGCCCACGCTGGGGTTCCGCCGCCGAGGGCGCCGACCACAGCGAGTCGGCAGGCGGGCCTGAGAGTGGACCAACAGACAGGGTTGCAGGGCCCGGAGGCGTGCGAGCGGGTCCTGTGACCCTTTTTTGCGCCGGGGACTGTTCGAAGACGGAGAGAGGAGCGTGACCATCACCAACGGCGGATCGATCGTCGAGTTCAGGGATATCACGAAGGCGTTTCCCGGAGTACTGGCCCTGGACAGCGTGAGCTTCGAGATCCGCAAGGGAGAGGTGCACGCCCTGGTCGGAGAGAACGGGGCGGGCAAGTCCACCCTGATCAAGATCCTGTCCGGGGTGGAGCAGAAGGATTCCGGCAAGATCCTCTGCAACGGCGTCGAGGTCAGCATCGCCAATCCCAGCGCCGCCTTCGACCTTGGCATCACCAGCATCTACCAGGAGCTGCCGCTGGCGCCCGCCTTGAGCGTCAGCGACAACGTCTTCCTGGGGCAGGAGATCCGCAAGAACGGATTCCTGAGCCGCGCGGAGCAGCAGCGGGCTGTTCGGGAGTTCTTCAGGGAGTTCGGCATCGAAGTCGATCCAAAGACCCCGGTGGAGCGGCTGAGCGTCAGCATGCAGCAGATCACGGCGATCATCAAAGCCATGATGAAGGAAGCCAGGCTGTTCATCATGGACGAGCCGACCGCTACGCTCGGGGAGCACGAGGTCGCCCGGCTGTTCGACTTCATCGGCAAGCTGAAGACCAGGAACATCAGCGTGCTCTACATCTCTCACCGCATGGACGAGATCTTCGGCATCGCGGACAGGGTCACGGTTCTCAAGGACGGCCGGTGCATGGGAACCCGCGAAGTCGATGAGATCAGCCGCGGGGAGTTGATCACCCTGATGAGCGGCAAGAAGATCGACGACATGGCCAGTGCCCACCGTGCCGCCGAGCACGGGGTCGACGAGGCGGAGGTGCTGGAAGTCCGCGGTCTCTGCTACGAGGATCGGCTGAGCGGGATCAGCTTCGCGCTGCGCAAGGGCGAGATCCTCGGGATCACCGGTCTGGTCGGTGCCGGCAAGACGGAACTCCTGAAGTGCATCTACGGGCTTCTGGAGCCGACCGGCGGGGAGATAGTCGTGCACGGGATCCCCGCCGGCCGCCGTGGGCGTCGCGGCGCCCGCGGGCCCGGCCGCCCCGGGCGGATCGCCTCGGACGCTTTCGCCTTTGGCCTGGTTCCGGAGGACCGCAAGCGGGAGGGGCTGTTTCTCGAACTGGAGGTGCTCAAGAACATCACGATCTCCAGCCTCGGCTTCCTGACTCGCCTGTCTTACATCATGAAGAAGAAGGAGACCGCTCTGGCCGAGAAGAGTCTCCGGGATCTGGACATCAAGGCCCGCAGCCTCCACCAGCAGGTGCAGTTCCTGAGCGGCGGAAACCAGCAGAAGGTGATCCTGTCGCGATGGCTGAGCTCCCGGAAGAAGATCCTGTTGATGGATGAACCGACGCGCGGCGTCGACGTCATGGCCAAGAGCGAGATCTACAAGCTGATGGGCAGGCTGGCCGAGCAGCAGATTTCGATTGTCTTCAGCTCCTCGGACGTCGCCGAAGTGCTGGGGATCTCGGACAGGCTGGCCACGATGCGCAACGGCCGGATCGTCCAGGTCTACGAGCGCGAGGACTTCGACAAAGAGAAGGTCCTCCACGACATTCTGTTCGATTGAGGAAGTGAGGAAGGGCCGGCATGGGTTCAGCGAACACGGGCCAGACAGGCGGGGTCAGCATCAGGGGGAGCGTGAAGAGGCTTTTCAGCATGGAAAGCGCGGGCATCTACATCTTCCTCGTCGCCCTCATCATCTTTTTCACCGTGATGACCCGAGCCTTCCTGACGTTCGACAACTTCATCGTGATCCTGAGGCAGGTTTCGATCATCGGAATCTGCGCCTTCGGAGAAACCTTCGTGGTCATCGCGGGAGGCATCGACCTGTCCGTGGGCTCGATTACCGCCCTGTCGGGGGTCATCGCCGCCTCCCTGGCCAAGTTCCTCGGGGTTCCGGTTCCCCTGGCCTTCCTGGCCGGCATCGCCGCCGGCGGAGCCAGCGGCGTTCTGAACGGCCTGCTGACCACTCGGGTCAGGATCCCGCCGATCATAGTGACGCTAGGGACGCTGACCATCATCCGCGGGTTGGCCTTCATCATCGTCGGGGGCAATACCGTGTTCGGCATGCCCCTGAGCTATCGCGTGCTCGGGCGCAACTACGTGGGGTTCATCCCGATCCCGGTGCTCATCCTGATCGTCATCTTCGTGCTGTTCTTCATCATCCTGAACAACCTCCGCTTCGGCCGCCACGTCTATGCCATCGGCAGCAACGAGGAGGCGGCGCTCATCTCCGGGGTCGACGTCAACCGCACCAAGATGATCGTCTTTGCCCTGAGCGGGCTGATGGCGGGAATCGCTGGGGCGATCCTGTCGTCCCGGTTGGACAGCGGCCAGGCGGCCACCGCCCAGGGGCTGGAGCTGGACGTGCTGACCGCTGTCGTCCTGGGCGGGGTCAGCATCGCCGGCGGCAGGGGCCGGCTGGGCAGCGTGTTCGTGGGGGTGCTGATCATCGGGATCCTGGCCAACGGGATGATCCTTCTGAACATCCAGCACTTCTATCAGCTGGTCATCAAGGGAGCGGTCCTGCTCCTCGCCGTGGGGTTGGATACCCTGCGCAAGAAATAGCGCTCCCAGGTGGGGCGCCGCTCAGGGGCCGGCTGTCAGCGCTCTTCCGGGATGCCGAGTTCCTTCAAGGTCTTGCGCACCCAGCCCAGGGACTTCTCGATCAGCGGCCCACCCTGCCCCTCGCACTCCAAGCCCAGGACACCCGTGTAGCCTGTATCCCGGAGGATCGCGATGATCTCGCGGATGTTGTCGGCGTTGACCCCGTCGCCGATGGCGCTGTGGCTGATGCCGATCCCCGTGTCCTTGCCCCGGGCCGCGTCCGCGAGGGATTTGGAGACGTCCTTGATGTGAACGTGATTGACCCTCCTGGCCACCCGCTTCAGGAAGGCGACCGGATCCTGACCGGCGATGAAGGAGTTGCCGGTGTCGAAGTTGACCCCGAAGTACCGGCTCTTGGAGAACTCGAGCATCTTCTCGAGCATGTCGGGCTTGGTGGTGAAGTAGCCGTGGATCTCGATGTTGATGTTGACTTCGTAGGCCTCGGCCACGTCCAGGATGGCCCCGTAGCTGCGCTTCATGCCTTCCATGGCCTGCGAATCGCTCAGGCCCTCCGGGCGGTACAACCCGTCCGTGGTGGCGATGTTGGGGCAGCCTGCCAGCTTGGCCCAGGGGATGGTCTTGAGCACGTAGGGCAGGCCCACGTAAGGCCCGTCTTTGCCGGACAGGGGATAGGCGGCGTCCACCTGGGAGAACGAGACACCGTACCCCTCCATCTTCCGGCGCAAGGCAAGGGGATCCTCGGTCAACGAGACGTGCGGGAAGTAGCCCAGGCCGTGGATCCAGCAGGCCCCTTCGATCACGCCGCACTCGATGTGGTGCACCTCGTTGGCCTGCGCCCATTGCACGGCCTTCTCGAAGCTGAACACGGCCGAGTTGAACGCGTCCGTGTGAAAGCTGATCTTCATGATCCCTTTTCCTCCCGGAACAGAATCGCCCGGCAGACGGAAAGTGCGAGCGGGTCTACGGCTGTCGGAGCGACGCTACCACGCGCCGGCGGAGCTGTCAAGCTCGAGTGCAGCGCGGGTCGACTGCCGTGTGAGCGCGCCGTAGCCGTACCCGTCGACTGACCAGGCGGGCGGCCTCGCAACGATGGGCCCCGACCGGCATCACGGATTGACTGCCGGATCGATCCATAATAGAGTGACAAGGACCGCTCTGCTCAAGAGTACGCGTCGGGGGATCCGGGCATCTTTCTGGACGCAAGGAGGTTGACGACATGAGAGCCAGACTCGGCACGAACAACTTTTTCGCAGTCAAGCGCTGGCCGGAGCCGGAAGTATGGGTCGATATCGTGAAGAACCGGCTCGGCCTTGAGATGGTGCAGTTCAACCTCGATCTTCTGGACCCCCTCACACCGCAGCCCACCCGAGACCTCCTTGCGGCTCGCATACTCAAAGCCGCACGAGAGGCTGGGCTTCTCATTCAGAGCACGTACTCCGGGGGGATTTCGTATCAGCAGAGCCTGCTTCTCCACCCGGATGAGGGCATGAGAGCGGCCGCTCTGGGATGGTTTGAGAACGCGATGGAGATTTCGGGTGCTCTCGAGGTCGAGGCCACCGGCGCGATCTTTGGCAGCATGTCTAGCGCCGATTTCGCGAATCCGAAGCGGCGCGAATACCTCACCGAGGCACTGTTCGAATCGATCTGCCGGCTGAGTGCGACAGCAAAGGCCCAAGGCCTGCGCTATTTCCTTTGGGAGGCTTCCCAGGTTCCCAAAGAGGTCCCCGCTCGCGTAGATGAGGTTCTGAAGTTTCACGAGATCATCAACGACCGTGCGGCGCTGCCCGTGCATTTTCTCATCGACTTGGGGCATACATGCAACCAGGAAGTCACGGGAAGAGAGCTGGATCCCTACTACTGGGTCGAGCGATTGGGCAAGATCTGTCCCATGATTCACCTTCAGCAGACTGACGGCAAGTTCGATCGGCACTGGCCATTTACGAGGGAGCACAACGCCAACGGGATCATCAAGGCCGAGAGGCTGTTCGAGGCCTTGGACGCCGCCGGCGTGCAGGAGGTATTCCTTGTGCTCGAGACCGTGCACCCCTTCGAGACAAGAGATTCCCAGGTATTGGACGAGCTGGAGGAGTCGGCGGACTACTGGAAGGCCGCTATCGAGAAGCTCCTGTAGGCTCGGGTTTCCATCGCTTGGCCTTGTGCAATTCTCTCATATCTTCTCATATGTTTTCACTTCATGTTTGACAATTCGTCGCGGGTCAGATAAGATTGGGGGAGGCAACAGAGAACCCGAGATGTCTGGGCGGAAAGAGCCGGCCCAACTCGCCGTCAAGAGCCAACCCGGGAGGGTGGTGCATCGAGACGACAAATGGGTCCGAGCTTGAGGGTGCGTTTGCGTCGCACCCGGCTCGATGTTGAGAACTACGCGGAGGAGCGATCGGAAGGGAGGTCGAGGGGGTGAAGCTGAGCATGGACATCGTGGGCTACGGGGGGTACTTCACCGCCCGACACGAGAGTATCCCGCTCGAAGAGGCGTTCAAGAGAGCGGCCAAGTTCGGGTTCGATGCCGCCTGCATCTACGCACATCGTCCCATCGGCTTTCCACCGGACTTCAGCGCAGAACGCCGGAAGAAGGTAAGGGAGCTCGCCGGCGAGCTGGACCTGGAGTTGGGGGCGGTGGTGTGCTGCACCAGCTTCATGGAGGCAAACCACGTCTTGTTGTACGCACAAGAAAAGGAGATCCTGTACGTCAAAGAGTGCATCGACTTCGCGCGAGAGATGGGGATGAAAATCGTCAGGATCCTGGCGGCATTCTACGGGTACTTCCAGAACCCGTATGCCGGCACGGGCTACGGGATGCCGGCCTTTGAGTCCCGCAACCGCAGGGTCTCGCGTAACGAGGACTGGCTGGAGGCTTGGCACGACGTGGTGCGGGGCATCCGCGAGGTCGCACTGTACGCTCAGGACCGGGGGATCATCTTGGCTCTCCAGACCCATCCCGAGATCACCGGCAACAACGACGACACCCTGGAAATGATCGAGGAGGTGGGCGTTGACAGCCTGAAGGTCGGTCTCGACCTTCCCCTGTTCGAGTCCCAGGATCGCGACTTCGTTCGACAGACCGTTCACAAGATGAAGGGTTTGATGGTCTATTCCCACACGATTTCGATAGCCCAGAACAGAACGGTCAACGGGGCGTTCTACAGTTGGGAAGAGGTCACGCCGGGGAGTCCGAAGGACCCCTGCCAGTGGAAAGTATTTGTAGAGGCGTGCAAGGAGATCGGCTACGACGGTTACCTCTCCCATGAGCAGTGCTCGCCGATCCTGGTCAAGGGGCACAGGCTCGGCGACATCGCCGAAGTCGACAAGCGCTACGTGGAAGCCCACACGTACCTGAAGGGGTTGCTGAAGGGCCTGGGCTGCTACACGGGACACAAGGAGTAGCAGGAGTCTGCGGAAAGGAGAAGGGGGAGAGCAGGAGACAAGTAGTGCGGAGTGAGAGAAGGTTGGATTCTTGTTCCGTTTCGTTGATGTCGGGTGTGCCGACTGACGCAGCACACAGGAGATTCTTACCAAAAACGGAGGTACTGTGATGGGTTTCAAGAGGAATGGCTGGATGATCATGTTGATCGTCGTCGTGATGGTCGTGGTTGCGGCCGGCAGCACGTTCGCCGGCGGCGCCAAGGAAGGAGAGGGCGAGAAGCTGACCTATGGTTACATTTCTCCCGGACCGGACACCTGGTATAAGAGAGTCGGAGACGGCTTTCAGTTCGGCTGCGAGAAGTACGGCGTCGACCTGATCATGCTGAACTCCGATTACGATGTCCAGAAGGAACTGGCGAATATCGACTCAATGATCACCCAGGGCGTCGACGGCCTGAACATGTTCTCGTTCAACGAGAACGGCGCCAGGATCGCCGCCGAGGAGTGCAAGAAGGCTGGCATCCCTGTAGTTGTCACGGACAGCGCGGGCGCCATCCTAGAGCAGGCCGAGGTAGTGGCGGCTATCGATTTCGACTGGACCCTGGCTGGCGAAATGACCATGAAGTGGTTGGCTGAGAACCGCCCCGGCACCAAGTGGGTGAACATCACTGGCAATTTCAGCTCACTTCCCATGATCTACCTCAACAAATCGATGGAGGAGTGGTCCGCCAAGCTTGGACTTACTTTGGTCGATACCCGGGAAGGGAAGTATGATCCGAACCTCGCAGTAGACATCGCGCAGGACCTCGTTCAGTCCGGCATGGATTTCGAGACGATGTATGTGTCGGACGAAGATATGGGAGCGGCGGTCATCCGGATGCTCAAGGACCGGAATCTGATCAACAACCCCTACTGGGTTCTCTCGGAGAACGGCTCGCCGGCGGGCGTCCCCTTGCTCAAGGACGGATCCCTGAAGTACACGGTGAGCATGTCTCCCACCTACGAAGGCGTGCTCGGCTTCCTGGCGCTGCACAAGCATGTTCTTGGTGCCAGCACCGAGGTCAATCAGCAGGTCCTGATCCCGATCTTTGGGATCACCAAGGACAATATGGAAGACATCGTGCCCTGGGAACCGGAGGATCCCGAGATCTTCTTCACGCTTACCGAGAAGACCTTTCCGGAGCTCCTGGATTTCTGAGACTCGTACTGCAAGCTTAGGGAAGGATAAGTCCGACATGGCCGCCTCCCCCGGGAGGGGGCCATGTCGGCGTCCGACATCCCAGGGAGTGGAACCATGAAGGGCGAGAAGCTGCTGGAGCTGGTCGAGATTACCAAAGATTACGCGGGAACGCGGGCCCTGGATTCCGTGTCCTTCGACTTGTACTCCGGCGAGGTTCACTGCCTCGTGGGAGAGAATGGCGCCGGCAAGTCGACCCTCATCAAGATATTGTCCGGGGCCGTCAGGCCGACCAGGGGCACGATCGTGCTGGGTGACAGCCGCTATTCGCATCTGTCGCCGCGGGACTCGATCAACAGGCGCATCGCCACGATCTATCAGGATTTCGATCTGATTCCGACTCTGTCCGTGGCCGACAACATCTTCCTCGGGGACGAGATGGTCAGCCCCTACCGGACGGTGGAGCGGAAGAAGCAGGTTGCCGTGACCAACGGGCTCCTCGAAGAGCTGAAGCTTCCCTTTGATGGTCGAACTCTCGTGGCCCAGCTGTCACCTGCGCAGAAGCAGATGCTGCAGCTGGCCAAGGCCCTCCACCGGGACGCCGACATCATCATAATGGACGAGCCGACCTCTTCACTGGGGTATGAGGAGACCGGAAGCCTCATGAAGCTGGTCCGGCGCCTGGTCGAAGCTGGCCGTGCCGGCATTATCTACATCTCCCACTTCCTGAACGAAGTGTTCGAGGTGGGCGATCGCATTACCGTGCTCAAGGACGGTCGAGAGGTGGCCACCCATCGTCGCGGTGAATTCGATTCGGAGCAGATCATTCGCGAGATGGTCGGGCGGTCGGCTAGCATGTTCTATCAGAAGGTCCAGGCCAAGATCGGGAAGCCCGTGGTGACTGCCACGGACTTCACGTGGGGGGACTTCGTTCGCCACGTGAGCTTCACGGTGCACGAAGGAGAAATCTTCGGGATCGGGGGGCTGGTTGGGTCGGGCCGCACTGAGCTGGCCACCCTGCTTTTTGGGGCGCAGAAGGCGGACAGCGGCCGCTTGGAGCTTCTGGGGCGTGAGATCACCTCGAGCAGTCCCCGGGCGGCGATTGCCAGCGGCATCAGCATGATCTCGGAGAACCGCCAGGAGGAGGGTCTGTTCCTGATTCGGCCGATCCGGGAAAACATCGCAGTGGTTCACACGGAGCGGGCCGGTCTGCTCATCAAGCTCAAGGCCGAGGCCGGACTGGTCGGCCGAATGATGGATCGATTCAGGATCAACGCCTCCGCCGCGCAGGAAGTCAGGGAGTTGAGCGGCGGGAATCAACAGAAAGCGATCATGAGCCGCTGGTTTCTAAGTGACGCCGACTTCTACATATTCGACGAACCCACCAAAGGAGTCGATATCGGTGCCAAGGAAGAGATTTACGGTTTCATGTCGGATCTGGCCGGAAAGGGCAAGGCTATCATCATGATCTCGTCCGACATGCCGGAGCTCCTCTCTATGAGCGACCGCATCGGCATCATGCGGGACGGCGAAATGGTGAATATCGTCAGCGCCAGGGAGATGGACGAGCCGGGGCTGCTCAAGCAGTTCCTGGGAATCGAGTCGTAGCTGGCATCTACGTTTCAAGGAGTCTGACCCATGACGCGCACGGGCGAGCGAACGGCACCTCTGATGAAAAGGATCACAGGAAAACACTGGTTCTTCCTGGTCGCCATCATCGTGATCCTCGCTGTAACGGCGGGAACCATCAATTTTCGTTTCTTCAGCGTCAGAAACATCCTCAACATCCTGGAGCAGGTGTCGGTTCTCGGAATCGTGGCAGCAGGGGCCACCATCCTCATCATCTCCGGGAATTTCGACATCTCGGTCGGGTCGATGATCGGCCTCGCCGCATGCACCATGGCGATCGCCCTCAAGAGCGGGATGAACGAAGTGCTGGTAGGGTTCGTGGGCGTCGGGGTGTGTGTGGCCAGTTCGCTCTTGAACGGGATTCTCACGACCCGGCTTGGGGCTCCATCTTTCATCATCAGCCTTGCGACGACGGGGGTGTTCCACGGCGCTGCGCTGGTGATCACGGAGGGCGTGATCCAGACGGTGTACGAGCAGTTCCAGGCTATCAACAACACGAATGTGTTCGGATTCCTTCCCTTGATGTTCGTGATCAGCATTCTGGGGTATCTCTTCGTCTCGCTCATCCTGCGCAACACCAAGCTCGGCAGGCGCGTGTATGCCATCGGGGCCAATCGCAGAGCGGCCTTCTTGTCCGGGATTGCGGTGGAGGGCAACACCCTCGTCTTCTTCGCGCTGAACGGTCTGCTGGTGGGCATCGCTTCGGTGGTGCTCTTGTCGCGCCTGGGGGCGGCCTTGCCCACGACGGGCGCGGGGCTGGAGCTCAAGGCGATTGGCGCGGTCGTGATCGGTGGAGTTCCAATCACCGGCGGGACGGGAAACATTCTGGGAACGTTCCTTGGAGTGCTGCTGATCGGGGTGATCTCGAACATGCTCAACCTGTCGCGGGTGAACCCGTACTACCAGGAGATTGCCTACGGGGCCCTCGTGGTCATTTCGGTTGCGGTCAGCTACGTCAGAATCGGAGCTCGGAGAGAGTCATAGATTCACGGGCGCGGGCCGACCTGGCCGCGGCCCGATAGAGTACAGCAATCTTGGACGAGGAGGTGTGCACATGAAGGTGGGAGTCGATCACTACAGCTATCACAGGTTTTTCGGGGAAGTCTACCCGCAGCAGAAGGCACCGAGCAAGAACATGACGGTGCAGGAGTTCATCAAGAGGGTCGCGGACATGGGCTGCGAAGGCATCACCCTCGAATCCTGCTTCGTGCCACAGTTTGACCAGAGCTATCTTTCCGAGCTCAAGGACTTGCTGGACGAGCACAGGTTCGATCGGGTCTGGGGGTGGGGACACCCCGACGGTTTGGAGGGTGGACGGAACCTGAAGGCCTACGACGAGATGATCGAGAACCTGGAGTACGCCAAGGCCGTGGGAGCAGACGTCATGAAGGTCGTGGGAGCCAGTCTGATGTTCCGTTTCGAGCCACACGCTCCGATGCTGGAGAAGCTCACTCGGATGTTCTCCGATGCCGCCGCTGGGGCCAAGAAGTACGGGATCAAGCTCGCGGTGGAGAACCACATCGACTTCAATCCCGAGGAGATGCTGTCACTCATCACCAACGTCAACTCGCCGTACTTCGGCATGAACTTCGATACCGGCAACTTCCTGCGGTTGCTCACCGACCCGATCAAGGGTGCGGAGAAGCTCGGGAAGTACGTGCTGTCCACCCACGTGAAGGATCTCAAGCCCATCAAGGGCGTCTCGCCAGAGGAGTGGTACTTCTTCGCCTGCACGCCGGTCGGTGAGGGGGTGGTCGACAACCGAAAGCTGGTCGAAATCCTGAAGAAGCACAACTACCAGGGCTTTCTCGCCACGGAGATCGACTTCCTGCATCCCGACTACGGCGAGGATGAGTTCGTCGCGGTCGAAAAGAGCGTCAAGGAGCTCAAGCGCATCAGCGCATAGCAGCGGGCGCCGGTCTTGCGCACCCTAGGTCAAGAAGGAAGGTAAGGAAGCGATGAAAAGCTTGAATGTCGCGATCATAGGCGACAAGTTCATGGGCAAGGCCCACAGCAATGCCTGGATTCAGGCGCGGCACTTTTTCGAGATCCCTATCCGGCCCGTGCTCAAGGTGGCCTGCGGACGAAACGAGAGCCAGCTCAAGGAGTTTGCCGAGAACTGGGGCTGGGAAGAGACCGAGACCGACTGGAAGAAAGTGATCGCCCGCAAAGACATCGACATCATCGACGTGTCGACACCCACGTTCCTGCATCACGACATGGTCATCGAAGCCGCCAAAGCCGGCAAGCACATCTACTGCGAGAAGCCGATGGCCCTGAACTACAAGCAGGCGAAGGAGATGTACGATGCCGTCAAGAAGAGCCGGGGCAAGCACTACATCAACTTCAACTACCGCCGCTGTCCCGCCATCGTGCTCGCCAAAGAACTGATCGAAGAGGGCCGATTGGGCACGATCTATCACTGGCGCGGCTGCTACCTGCAGTCCTGGATCATGGATCCCGGGTTTCCCCTGACCTGGCATCTTCGCCAGGAGACCGCCGGGGCGGGGCCCCACTACGACCTGAACTCCCACAGCGTCGACCTGGCCCGCCATCTGGTCGGGGAGATCAAGAGCGTCATGGCCATGACTGCCCATTTCATCACCGAGCGACCTCTGCCGGACGAGACGGTTGCGCGCACCTTCCAGGGCGGGACCAAGGGCTCGGAGAAGGGCCCGGTCACGGTGGAGGATGCTGCGTTCATGACGGTGGAGTTCGACAACGGAGCTCTCGGCGCTTTCGAGGCCACCAGGTTCGCAGGGGGACGGAAGAACTACAACTACTTCGAGATCTACGGAAGCAAGGGGAGTCTCCTGTTCGACCTCGAGCGGATGAACGAGCTCAAGTTCTACTCGGAGAGCGATCCCGACAAGGCCAAGGGTTTTCGCACCATTCTGGCCACCGAGCCCGTGCACAGTTACGTGGCCAACTGGTGGCCGCCGGGCCACATCATCGGCTACGAGCACGAGCACGTGCATGGGGTCGTGGATTTCCTGAAGGCCATCGACTCGGGCAAGGACGTCGAGCCGAACCTCCTGGACGGGCTGAAGGTCACCCAGGTGCTGGAGGCAGGGCTGGAGTCGGCAAAGTCGGGCAAAAGGGTGCTGGTGAGCAGCATCGGGTGAGGTTTCGGCCCACGAAGGGACTGCGGCCGGCGCGCGGGGGGCGATCCGCGCCGGCAGAGCGGTCCGCACAGCGTTCGTCGCATAGAGGAGGCAAGACCGCATGAAACAGATCAGCCTGCTGAACACCATCGCGGGGTCCCGCTTCGAAGGCTTTTTTCCGGCAGCCTGGGACCTCGAGAGAATCGA
>JAFGFV010000116.1 GCA_016930895.1 Spirochaetales bacterium
CCGTCCATCCGCTGCCCCGGGACCAAGCCGAAGCCCTTCTGGGCTTCCTGCACGAGCGAGTCCTGGTCCGCTACGACGAGCGGCAGACCGGGATCGACGTCCTGCTGGACACCGGGGCGTACAACTGCGTCTCTTCCGGGGTGCTGTACGCGCTGGCCGCCAAGCGCCTGGGGCTGCGGGTCTGGGGGGTACGCGCCGAAGACCACGCCTTCTGCCGCGTAGAGGCAGGCGACGACGGCTTCGACGTGGAGACGACCTCGCCGTTCGGCTTTGATCCGGGCACGCGCAAGGAGTTCACGGACAGCTTCGGGAAGGTCACCGGTTTCACCTACGTCCCACCCTCCGGCTCCCACAGGCGTGTGGAGGTCGGAGAGCGCGCCCTGCTGGGCTTGATCCTGTTCAACCGGGCCGCCTTCGCGACTGATCGGAGGGCCTACGCCGAGGCGATCCCGCCGGCGGTCGACGCCCACGGCCTGCTGGGCGACCGGGAATCCTTCGACCGGATGGTCGTGTCGTTCCTGAACCTGGGTTCCTGGTACGGGTTGAATCGCGAGTTCGCTCGGGGGGTGGATTTTCTCACCGACATGGGCTCCGCGTATCCGGAGCCCCGGCTTTCGTCTCTGAGGGAGGACCTGCTGCACAACTGGGTGCTCCACCTGGTGGAGCAACGGGAGTTCGAGGCTGCGGAAGCCCTGCTGGACGGGCGGCGGAGTGACGGCGAGGTGGAGGAGGGGCAGTGGCGGTCCCTGATGGTCTACCTCTACCAGATCAAGGCGCAGGAAGCCGCCCGCACCAATTTCGCCGTGGCCGCCGGCCTGATCGAGGAGGGGCTGGGCAAGACGGGACCGGATGGCGCCCTGGAGCGGAGCTTCGAAGTCTACGCGCACAACGAGGTGGTGTCGCTGGTCCGGGCGAAACGGCTGGAGGATGCCCTGGTGGTCGTGGAGCGTGCCCTCGGTGTGGTCCCGCAGAGCGCCCTGCTCCGCAAGGACCATTCCCTGGTCACCGGCCAGTTGGGGCAGCCCTGAGAGCTTCCCATCCGGCTCAGGGCGTTCTACGCGGAGCTCTCGTTCTCCAGGCGCCGCTGTCGAGAAAACCAGGGAACCAGGGCGGAGCGCACCTGCATGGCCCGGGCGTACCCGGGGCGTCGGGCCAGCATCCGGCGGTCCATCATCGGAACGCTCACGAACACGAACAGCGCGGTCACGGTCAGGGGCCCTAACACGGCCCACCAGAATGCCGGAGAGGCGGCCAGGGCGAACAGAAACAATCCCCACCAGAACGAGACCTCCCCGAAGTAGTTCGGGTGACGCGACAGCGACCACAGCCCCTGATCGAACACGGCGCCGTCGCCGGCCGCGTCGCTGCCGCGCTGGGACGCGTGTCCGTCCCGGAAGCGGTGCAGCTGTCGATCTGCCATGGTTTCGATCCAGATCGCTCCCGCCGTGACGAGCAGGGCCGCGGCGTCCAGGATGTTGAGGCCCCGGCTGGGAGCGCCCAGGAGGGCGTACAGGGACAGACAGCCCAGGAACACGACGATGGTGGGGAACAGGTGGATTCCCAGGAAGCTCACCGGCCAGTACAGACGCCCGAAACGCTCGCGAAAATCCGCGTATCTCCAGTCCTCGTGCGCCATGCCTTTCCAGCCCCGGGCCCAGTTCCCAGTCAGGCGGACCGACCAGAACACGAGCAGGGCGAACACCACGATGACCCTCAGGGTGACGAGGGAAGCGTCCGAGGCCAGGAGCCAGTAGAGGGCAATCAGCGGCGGAGCCACGCTCCAGTAAGGGTCGTACAGGCTGGAGTTGTTGAAGGCAAGGCTGAACAGGAACACCGTCACCGTGGCGGCCAGGTCCGCGACGGCGGCCACCCAGACCGGGTGCAGGCCCCGGGCCAGCCGGCCCACCAGGAGCGCCACCACTGCCGCGGCTAGGTAGCTGATGATGCAGATCAGGAAGGCGCGAGTCTTGCTCATGGCTCCGCATCATAGCAGACCGGCGGCTATCGGGCAAGGCGCGCGGCGCGCGGCGTGAGACGCCCATGAAAGGACCGCACCGAGGCCCTTGGAGGGGCTCGCAGAAGGGCCCGGGGAGCCAAAAAGGCTAAGTAGGCTTTTCGGGCCCGCCGACAATGACTTATGAGGAGTAGACTACCCGTGACGACCAGCGCCCTGAAGCAAGCCATGCGGGCTGAGGCCCAGGTTCTGAACGAGTTCGCCGCCGGCCAGAAGCGCCTGCAGGAGCTCATCGGCAAGCGGCAGTGGACCAGGGTGGAGACCGAGATCGAGGAGCTCAAGTGCCTGTCTTCCCGGGCGGAGGCCCTGGAGGACGGCAGGCACGCCGCCTACCGCGCGCTCAAGACCGAGCTGGGCATGGGCGAGGCAGCCGACCCGGCTGCGGGCGGCGGGGGGGCCCCGAGCTTCGAGGAGGTCGTGACCCGTCTGCCCGCCGGCGAGCGGGATGAGCTTTTTGCCCTGTACCGGCAGCTCAAGCTGGAGGTGATTCGGGTCAAGGGCAACGCCGGCCTGCTCGGCTACTACCTGCGCTCGCTGTCCGGGACCCTGCAGAAGGTCCTGGAGGAGCTGTTCCCGCACCGCAAGGGCAGGCTCTACTCCCGCAGCGGCAAGACCCGGGAAGCGGGGGACGACTCCCTGGTCGTCTACCGCCACGTGTAGGAGGTCCAGTCCATGCCTTCGACATTCATGGGAATCGAGATCGGCAAGCGAAGCCTGATCGGCCACAACCTCGGCCTGAATACGATCGGTCACAACCTCTCCAACGCCTCGGTGGAAGGATACAGCCGCCAGCGCGTGGAGATGAAGGCGTTCCCGCCGATCTACATGCCCGGGCTGAACCGGGAACTGTACCCGGGACAGATCGGACAGGGCATGGAGGCGACCCGGATCGAGCGCATCAAGGACATGCTGCTGGAGGGCAGGATCGTCTCGGAGACCGGCGGCGAGGGCTACTGGGCCGCCCGGGACAAGTACCTGCTGCTCCTCGAGCAGATCTACAACGAGCCCACCGAGTTTTCCGTCCGCTCGCACCTCGACCGCTTCTGGGCTGCCTGGCAGGAGCTGTCGGTGAATCCCACGGAGGTCGCGGCCCGGCAGCAGGTGCTGCAGCGCGGACAGGCCCTGATCGACGCCGTCCACAACCGCTACTTCCGCCTCAAGGAGACCCGGGACATGATCGAGGGGGACGTCCTGGCCACTGTCGAGGAGGTCAACGAGCTGGGCCGGGAGATCGCGGCTCTCGGCGAACAGATCGTCAAGATCCAGGCCCTCGGCGACAACCCCAACGACCTGATGGACCGCCGGGACCTGCTGGTGGGCAGGCTGGGGGAGCTGGTGGACGTGACCATCGGCACCCAGGACCCGGACGAGTTCATCGTGTACACCGGGGGACGCCACCTGATCCAGGGGCGCCACTACGAGGAGCTCGTTGCCGCGCCCGACCCGAACAACGACAGCTACTCGCGCGTGGCCTGGGGGGTGGACGGCGAGACCCTGCAGCTGCGGGGCGGGAAGCTCCTGGGGCTCCTCGAAATGCGGGACGTGGATGCCCGGGAGGAGATCCAGAAGCTGGACCTGCTGACGGTCAACTTCGTCGACCTGGTCAACGACGTGCACCGCCGCTCCTACGGCCTGAACGGCAGGACCGGGATCGAGTTCTTCAGCGAGTACCCGTTCATCAACAACCTGGCCGGCAACTACGACAGGAACGGCGACGGGGAGTACGACTCCAGCTACATCTTCCGGATCACCGGAACCAACGTCCTCGAGCCCAAGGAGCAGGTGGGTCTGACGGGCACCATGCTGCTGCCGGGGATCACCGGGCGGGTGGCCGTGGAGTACTATCCCACCGACACGGTGGAGGACCTGGTGCGGAGGATCAACACCTCCGGGGCCGAGGTGGCGGCCCGCCTCGACCAGGCCGGGCGGCTGACTCTCAAGGGAGTGCCCGCGGCGGTCCCCGGGAACGCGGACTTCGTGCTCCGCCACGTGGAGGACACCGGCCAGTTCCTGGTCGGCTACGCCGGGGTGCTGCAGGCCTCGGGTCCGGAGGGGGCCTTCGACTGGGAGACCGCCGACGCGGTGCTCACCCTCCAGGGGGCCGCGCAGTATGCGGTCGCCCCGCAGGCGCACCCCGCCGGCTGGATCGAGGTCAACCCCGCGCTGAGGCGCGACCCCCTGTCGGTGGCCACCTCCTTCGAGGAGGGAGGAGAGGCGTTCGGGGACGGATCGGCCGCCCTGGCCATCGCCAACCTCCGCACCGAGCCGGTCGTGCTCGGCGCAACGGGAAGCTTCGACGAGTACCTGTCCGCGGTGGTCACCGACGCGGGCCTCCGCGGCGAGATCGCCGACACGGCCCTCGAGACCCAGAAGCTCGTCCTCAAGGAGCTCACGGACATGCGGGAGTCGCTGTCCGGGGTCAACATCGACGAGGAGCTGACCCAGATGATCAAGTACCAGCACGGCTACGCCGCTGCTGCCAGGTTCATCACCGAAGTGGACCGAATGATCGACACGATCATCAACCGAATGGGAGTGTAGCGCCGCCATGAAGAGAATCAGCACGAACATGCCGAGCATGGACATGAGCTACTACATGCGCCTGCGCGAGTGGAAGCTCAACGATCTGCAGAACAAGATGGCCGCCCAGACCCGGATCAAGAACCTCCGGGACGATCCCATGGCCGCCGGGCACGGTACCCGCTTCCAGTCCAAGGCAGTGCGCCTGGAGCGTTTCCTGGAGAACATCTCCCAGGTGCAGGGCAAGATGGCCCTGGCCGAAGGCAACATGCGCTCGGCCCTGGATGTCCTGCAAAGGGCCCGGGAGTTGGCGGTCCAGGGCGCCAACGGCAGCTACACCGGCGAACAGATGGCCTACATGGCCGAGGAGGTCGACCAGCTGCTGCGGGAGCTGCTGGAGACCGCCAACGCCCAGGACGCCCAGGGCAACTTCATCTTTTCCGGCTTCCGGAGCAAGATCGAGCCCTTCCGGGTGCATACCGGGCGGGTGGAGGGCAGCCGGGATTCCGAGGTGGTGACTACGGTGCAGTACGTGGGGGACATCGGCCGCAACGCCGCCGAAGTCGCGGAGTCGGCGGTGGTGGACTACACCCTTCCCGGCAACTACGCCTTCTGGGCGGAGCGGCAGCAGATCTACTCGTCGATCGAGGCCCTCCCGTACCGGGTCCAGACGGACTCGGCCATCCGGATCGACGGGGTCCCGATCGAGCTCAAGCAGGGAGACAACGTCTACGCGATCATCGACAAGATCAACGCCTCCGGGGCGCCGGTGAAAGCGCGCCTGGACCCGGTGAGGAGCTCCCTGGCGCTCGAGGGCACCTTCGCCCACCAGATCTGGCCCGAAGACGTGGGGGAGGGGACCGTCCTGCAAGACCTGGGCATTGTGAGGCGCGGGGTGGGCTCGCCGCCCCTGAACATCGCCGAGTCGGCGGGGGTGTTCGGCGGCTCGATCTTCGACATGATGATCGCGCTGCGCGACAGCCTCTACCGCGGCGACGTGCACCGCATCGGGGGAGGCGCGCTGCGAGGCATCGACGACTCGGTGGAGAGCCTGACCGCCCACTTAGGCGAGGTGGGGGCCAAGGACGCGAGGCTGCTGGTCACCCAGCACCGCCTGGAGCACGAGCGGCCGGAGATCATCGGCTTCTTCGCCCAGGAGGTCGATCTGGACATCACCGAGGCGGTGACGGAGCTCAAGATGCTGGAGCACACCCATCAGGCCGCGGTGGCCACGGCGGCCCGGATCATCCGGCCGACCCTGCTGGACTTCCTCAGGTAGCTCCGGCCCATGCGGCTCAACACCAAGGCCTACGGTCCCATCGACGTAGACGAGCGGCAGCGCATTCACTTTCCGGCGGGCATCCTGGGCTTCGAGAACCTCAAGGACTACGTCCTGCTGGACGCCGCCCAGGCCCCCTTCTACTGGCTGCAGTCCATGCAGGTGGTGGAGATCGCCTTCGTGCTCATCAACCCCCGGATCTTCCGTCCGGACTACCGCCTGGAGGTGGAGCAGGGGGAGCTGCAGGCGATCGGGATCGACGCGGAGGAGCAGGTGCTGGACTTCGCCATCGTGACGGTCCCCGAGGACCCGATGGAGATGACGGCCAACCTCCAGGGCCCGATCATCATCAACAGGGCGACCCGGGTCGGCCGGCAGTCCATCTCTGCCAATCCGCGCTGGCAGGTCCGGCACCCGATCTTCAAAGAGCTGGCGGTCCTGGAGCAGGAAGGGCAGGGATCATGCTGATCCTCTCGCGCAAGCTCGACGAGCGGATCATGATCGGGGATCAGATCGAGATCGCCGTGGTCGACATCCGGGGCGACCAGGTCAAGCTCGGGATCGCGGCGCCCTCCCACATCAAGGTCTACCGCAAAGAGGTCTACCAGGCCATCCAGCAGGAGAACATTCAGGCCGTCAAGGCCCAGCCTTCCGCGCTTCCCGAATGGGACCGCGTCGTCGACAGGCTCGGTGAGGCCGGCCGACGGGTCCCGCGCGGGAGCGCGAAGCCGCGCGGGAGCGCGAACCCGCCCACCGGCGCGAACCCCCCTGGGGAGCCCCCCGCCGAATCCGGCGGCTGACCCCGGCGCACCACCCGCGGGGTCCCTCGCCGCTCACTCTCCCGAACGACCGATCTCCGCGTCGCTCTTCCTGAGGTACAGGGGCTGAGGCTCCTCGGTCGGCGGGCCGCCGCGGGCCAGCTCGAGCTTGCCCAACTCCAGGAGACCGGCCGGGTCGGTGGAGGCGAAACCGCAGTCCAGCAGCAGCTCCCGTGCGCCACCGCCGGTGCGCGGGGCTCCGCGCAGGGCCTGGTGCAGCCCGGCGGCGGCGTGCCCGGTCAGCAGCAGCTTGGGAAGCCCGTCGACCCGGTCAGCGAGCTCCTCGAGAGTCATGGCCAGGTATTCGGAGGTCCGCCTGCCCTGCTCGTACAAGGCGGCGTAGTAGTGCCTGCGCAGGGCGGCCAGCACGGGCACGACCACCCCCTCGTACTCCCGGAAACGGAACGCCAGCGCGTCCAGATTGGCGACCCCGATCAGGGGGATGCTGCGGCCGAAGCTGAGCCCCTTGGCGGTTGCCAAACCGATGCGAATGCCCGTGAACGAGCCGGGGCCGAGGCAGCAGACCACCAGCTCCAGCTCCTCCGGAGGGATGCCCGCGTCCTCCAGCAGACCGCCGATGGCCGGCAGCAGGGCCTCGGAGTGTCTTAGCCCGGCCTCCCGCACCAGGGTCCGCCGCTGCCCGCCGGATTCCAGGCAGAGCCCGAGGGCTTCGGTGGCGGTGTCGATGGCCAGCGCGTTCACAGGGCCAACCCCTCGACGGCCAGGGTTCTCTGCCCGTCGGGGCAGAGAGTGATCCGCACCCGGATGCAATCCTCCGGCAGGAAGGCTTTCGCCTTCTCGCTCCATTCGATCACGGCGACCCCCGGGCCGGCGAGCAGCTCTTCGAGCCCCAGGTCTTCGAGCTCGGCGAGGTGGCCGATCCGGTACAGGTCCACGTGATACAGCGGCACGGGTCGGTCTTCCAGCACGGCGCCGTACTCCGAGACCAGGGTAAAGGTCGGGCTGGTGACCGGTTCCCGCACCCCCAGAGCCTGGGCGATACCCTTGACCAGGGTGGTCTTACCCGCCCCAAGAGGACCCTCCAGGCCGATCACGGCACCCGGTCTCAGCGAGCGGCCGATCCGCCGGCCGATTTCGATGGTGTCCGCAGTGCTGCGGCTCACGAGGGTGCCCTGGTCGTCCGCACTGGCGTTCATTCGCTCGAGATGGTAGAGCAAAACCGGAAGGTCGGTCAACGCGCGCCCCGCGGGCGGTGCAGCCGGGGCGGGCGGTCCGTTCGCGGCCTTTTGCGGCCGGAGCGGGCGCTCACCGGCCGGGAGAGGCGAAACGACGAGGCGGAGTGTAATCGTAGACGTAGAGGTAGATCTGATTGAGGAAAGCGGTGGACATTCTCGTGAACATGACGTGCATAATCCCGCCCCGGGAGGAGTCCCGGCGCACCCGCTTGACCTTGCCGAATACGGCGATGTGCTGGTTGCGGCCCAGCTCGAACTCGATCTTGCACAGATCCCCGGGCTTCAGGGGGTAGAGGCTGTGGATCGAGCAGCCCCC
>JAFGFV010000609.1 GCA_016930895.1 Spirochaetales bacterium
GCTACGAGCGGGGCCTGCGCATCCATCCCCCCGAGCCTTTCTACAACTTCACAGTCGCCCGCGTCTTGGGCATCCCGGTCATGCCCATGGTTGCGGCGCTCTTTGCCGCGGTCATGGCCGTGGTGCTCGCGCGTACCGTGTACGGACGGTCGATCATCGCCATCGGTCAGAACCAGAAGGCGGCCCGGCTCGTAGGTATCAAGTTTCACCGGATCAAGCTGATTACCTACACCCTCTCGGCTTTCCTCGCCTCGATCGCCGGGGCGCTGCTGGCCAGCTTTTCGGGGGGCTCTTCCCTGGACCTGGGCAACGAGTACCTGATGGGATCGATCGCCGTGGTCATCCTGGGCGGCACGAACGTGGCAGGGGGCCAGTCCAACGTGCCCGGGATCTGGGGGGCCGCCCTGTTCATCTATCTGCTGCAGACCCTGCTCAACACTCTGGGGATCAGCGAGGGGCTGCGGCTCGCCCTGACCGGGCTGGTGATCGTAGGGGTCATATTTCTGGGGCAAAGCAAGAAGGAACGCTGAGCCCGAGGGGCATCGCTCGGTGTTTGGCCAGAGAAGGGGGGTGAGGCAAGCTTGCGGGAAATTGCGAAACACGAGCCGAGAGGAGAAAGGGGGTGAGGTTGATTTCAGAGGTTCTGAGGACCGCCCCATCCAGATGACGGCAAGCCGGCTTTCCCTGCGAGCTTCGCCGGGAGAGAGGGCGACGCCGTGTTGGCTACAACTGCATTCAGGAGGAATGACATGATGAGAAAGAAGTTCGCGGTCCTGGCAGTGGCTTTGAGTCTGCTGCTGGCCGCGGGGGCATTCGCTGAGGGAGGCGCGGAAAAAGGCGCCGCCCAGCCTTCCGGAAAGACACAAGACACCTCGCAGATGCGGGTTGCGCTCTGCAACAACTACGCCGGCAACGCCTGGCGCCAAGCCATGATCAAGGCCTTTGAGGAGGCCGGCCAGGAGGCGGTGAGCAAGGGCATCCTCAAGGAAGTCAAAGTGTTCAACACCGCCGAGAACTCCGCGACCGAGCAGGCGGCCCTGCTGCAGAACCTGGTTCTCGAAGGCTACGACGGTATCGTCTTGAACGCCGCCTCGCCGACGGCGCTGAACGGAGCCTGCAAGGCCGCGGCCGAGGCGGGCATCCCCGTTGTCTCCTTCGACGGCATCGTTACCGAGCCGAGTGCCTGGAGGCTCAACTTCGACTATCCCTCCATGTGCTACGACCAGATGGTGTACCTGAACAAGCGTCTCAACGGGAAGGGCAACATTCTGGAGATCCGCGGCCTGGCCGGCACCTCGATCGACGATGACATTCACCTGGGCGTCGAGAGGGGTCTCAAGGAGTTCCCGGGACTCAAGGTGGTCGGCACCGTGTACGGCAGCTGGACCCAGACAGTGGCCCAGAAGGCCGTGGCGGGAGTGCTGCCGACGTTGCCCAAGGTCGACGGCGTGGCAACCCAGGGCGGAGACGGCTACGGCTGCGCCCAGGCCTTCAAGGCGGCCGGCCGCCCGTACCCGATCATCGCCCTCGGCAACCGCTACGACGAGCTGGTCTGGTGGAAAGAGCAGCACGACGCGACGGGCTACACGACCATGTCGAACTCCAGCCCGCCGGCGGTGTCCCAGGCCGCCCTGTGGACCACTGTGGAGATTCTCTCCGGCGCGGACGTTCCCCACGACCTGGTTCCGCCGCTGTTGACGATCGTGCAGGAAGAGCTCGAAGACTGGCTCAAGTTCACCCCGAAGGGCGGAGTGGCCAGCGGCTACTTCCCCCAGGAATGGACCCTGGAGTTCATCGCCCTGCAGAAAGCCGGGAAGCCGGCTCCGACGATTCCCGTCCCGAAATGAGGCGGGAGCGCCTGCAGCGAACGACAGCGCACTAGATTCGACACCGGGGGCCCCCGGAGACTTCCGGCGGGCCCCCTCGTTTGTCTGGTCTGTCTCGAACGCGCCGCACCGCGGTGGAGGCAGGCGCCGAGTTAGCGGAATTAGGGAGAGAAAGATGCGCGAGCACAGCAAACAGGAACAGCTTCAGGCCCTGCTGCGGTCGGCGAAATGGGTAGACTTGTCACCCCTGCTCGAAAACGGGATCCCTCGTTGGCCGACCCACCCTCCCGTGATCATCAGTCAGACGATGACCCACGAGCACGACGGCTTCTACTGTCAGAACCTGTCGATGCCAGAGCACGCAGGTGCGCACGTGGACGCGCCCTACCACATCCACAAAAGCGTGCCCGAGCAAACGATCGAGAAGGTGCCGGTTGACTATTTGTTTGGGCCCTGCAAGATCGTCCACCTCGAGCACCTGGAGCTTGAAGGCGGCCAGATGGCCGACGCTGAGGCGGTCCTGGAGTGGGAGAGGCGTTCAGGAGAGAGCATCCGGGAGGGGGACATCGTTTTCGTGAACTTCGGCTGGCTCAAGCGCCACTGGGCCACCGATGGGCGCTGGTCCTACTATGCCATGAACCAGCCGGGGCTTACCGAGGACGCCGCGAAGCTGTTCCGGTCGCGCAAGATCCGGGCCATCGGCTCGGACACTGCGGCCTGCGGGACGCCCCTCAAGGACGGCAAGTCGGTGCTCGATGAGCCGCCGCCGATCGGATGCTGGATACACGGCACACTGCTCTCCGAGGGAATCTTGCTCGTGGAGTGCCTCGCCAACCTGGAGGAGCTGCCCGATGCCTGCTACTTCATGGCGCTGCCCCTGAAGACCCACCGCGGGTCGGGTTCCCCGATTCGGGCGGTGGGCCTCGTGTTCGACGAACGAGGAGCGGCGAGGTGAAGCTCAAGAGAGTGTTCGATCTGAATCAGCCGCTGTACCACGATTGTCCGTGCTGGCCCACCATCGATCCGCCCAAGGTGGAGCGGCTGTACTACTTTCCCCGCGAAGAGGCCAACGTGGAAATGCTGCATCTCATCACGCACAGCGGCACCCACGTGGACGCCCCGTACCATAAGATCGCCGAGGGGCGGACCCTGGACCAGATCCCGGTGGATGCCTGGATCGGCGAAGGGATCGTGGCCGACCTTACCTCGCTAAGCGACCGGGAGCTGATCACGGCCGACCAGCTCGACGTCGCGGCGGCGCACATGCTTCCCGGGGACATCGTCATGCTCTACACCGGATGGAGCAACTACCGCGGGTTCACCAAGAAGTACCTGATGGACTGGCCTGCGCTCGACAGGAGCGGCGCGCAGTGGCTGGTGGACCACGAGGCGAAGGTAGTCGGTACCGAAGCGCTGGCCGTTGACTTGTACGACGCTTACCTTGATCCGCAGGAGGGGTTGGTTGCCCACAAGGTGCTGCTGGGGGCCGGCATTCCGCTGGTGGAGGAGGTCAGGCTGGCCGAGATCGGGCCGATGGGGCCAAGACGATGGACGTTCTTTTGCCTCCCGATGGCGATCCATGGAGCGGGAGGCGCTCCCGCACGTGTGATCGCCGTTGAAGAAGGGTGAGGCCCCGGCGGGAGGCAGGATGAAGGCCCTGGTGTATGCGGATTGGGGCGTGATGGAGATGAGGGAGGTTCCGCCGCCGGAGCTCCTGCCGGATGAGGCGATCATCCGGGTCGAAGCCTGCGGCATTTGCGGATCGGAGCTCGAGGCTTTCCAGTCCCGAAATCCACGGCGCACCCCGCCACTGATCCTGGGGCACGAGTTCTGTGGCGTGATCGTCCAGCGCGCCGAGGGAGCCGGCGGGTTCCAGGTGGGCCAGAGGGTAGTCGGCAACTCCGTGGTGTCCTGCGGGAGGTGTTTTTCCTGCCGCCGGGGCGACCGCCACCTGTGTGCCAACCGTACGCTTCCGGGCATGGGGCGTCCCGGTGCCATGGCGGAGCTCATCGCCATGCCCCTCGATCACCTGTTTCCCTGTCCGGACTCGCTGGATCCGGTGCTGGGGGCGCTCACGGAGCCGCTGGCCAACGGCGTGCACCTCGCCAACCTGGGTTCCGCATACGACCGGCCGAGGCAAGCGATCATCGGGGCCGGGACCATTGGGCTCATGGCCCTCCAGGCCGCGATCGTGCTGAAGGGAGCGCGGGTCCTGGTCGCAGACCTCAACGATGCCCGGTTGGAGGTGGCGAGGGAACTGGGTGCGCAGCGCCTCGTCAATCCGGCCAGGGAGGATTTCGTGCGCGCCTGCATCGACTTCTCGGAGGCGGACGGTCTGGACATCTGCGTGGATGCAATAGGAACGCAGGGGACCAAGGTGCAGGCCATCGAGGCGCTCCGTCCCGGCGGAACGGCCATCTGGATCGGCCTGCACGACAACGATCTGGTGCTGAGCAGCTATTCGGTGACCCTTTCGGAAAAGAAGGTCTTGGGGACCTACGCGGCGAGGCCCGAAGAGTTCGAGACGGCGATCAGGTTGCTGGCCGATCAGCGGGTGGTGGCCGGGCCCTGGCTCAGGGTCTACCCCCTCGAGAAGGGGGCGGAAGTGTTTTTCGAGGCGCTGAACGCCTCTTCGTCTGAAGGGGCTGCGAAGGCAGGCGCGCAAGGGCGGGGCGAGGCGATCAAGTTCATGCTGGCGGCCGGGGACACGGGTGCAGGCCCGGGGACACGGGTGCAGGCCCGGGGACACGGGTGCAGGCCCGGGGA
>JAFGFV010000610.1 GCA_016930895.1 Spirochaetales bacterium
ATCATGGCACGGGTGTAGTCGTACGCTTCCGTGACCGTGACGTATCCGTCCTCGTTAGAGTCCCCGGCCGAAGGCGCCTGCAAGAGAAAGTAGGTGAACACCCCGTGTTGGTAGGTGAGGGTCTCGTAGGAAAACTCCTGCTCCCCCGCCGCAGCCAGCACGATGGCTTCTCCCGGGGTGATGTCGCTGTCCGCGCTCGGGTCGAAGTACGCGGAGAGGGCGGAGTCGAGACTGCCGAGGGAGAGGTAGATCGTTCCCGTGTAGTCGGCGGGCACCCCGTCCACGTCGGCCTGATCCGCGATGAACCCCCCGGAGTTGCAGGCGTCGATGATCACGATCTTCTTCGTCGTGGGCAGCACCTCCAGCGCCTTGGCCAGGCCGTCGTCCGAGTAGGTTTCCGTGAGATCGAGGACGTAATCCGGGTCGGTGTAGATCAGCGAGCCGTACAGGAAGATCCACTCGTCCGGGTCGTCGGCGCCGTGAGAGGTCTCGTTGCTCTGCCCCGAGGGCGGATAGGCCTGCCCGCCGTGGCCGGAGTAGTAAAACACGAACAGGTCGTCCTCGGTGGCTGCGGCGGCGACCGTGCCCAGGAGGGACTCGAGCTCGGCCCGGGTCGCGTCGGCGTTGATCCGCTCGTAGACCACGAAGCCCTGAGCCGCAAGCAGCGCGGCCATGGCGTCTGCGTCGGCGACGGTCCAGGACAGGTCGTTACCCGTGCCTTGGTAGTCCGCCACTCCGAACACCACCGCGTACTTGTCGTAGCTCATGTCCAGGCGGCAGGCGCTCAGCAGCAGGGCCGCAAGCAGGACCGCCAGGCCGAGGAGCGTGCCAACGACGGGCAGAACGGCGGTTCGCTTCACGGGCCCGCTCCTTGCGCCGCCCTGGGAACGTACAGCTTCCAGGCCACTGCCACGCCGGTCGCTGCCGAGAAGCTCAGGTCCCTGCGGAAGTACAGGTCCAGGGGAAGCGAGGTCACCAGGCTGTGGCGGGACCGGCCTGTCCCCTGCCGGAAATGCAGCTCCAGGTAGGGTTCCACCGACACGCCCAAGTAGAAGAAATACCGGCAGGTCAGAAAGTACCTGTCGTAGCGTACGATGCCCCCGACGAGGTTTCCCGCCACCAGCTCCAGACTCTCCGACGCGGAACTCTCGAGCCACCGCACCGACAGGTACGGCCTCAGGTCCGTGCCCCAGTGGCCCCGGTACTGGAATCCCTCGGACAGGTCCGAGGGACCAGTCACATGCGGCTGGGCGGCCAACCCCAATCCGACCCAGCGGCCCAGCTGGACCTCCACGAACGGGCCCGCATTTCCAGCAGGCTGGGCCTTGAGCGGGAAGGGATCGCTCGCGGCGAGCTCTATCCCCCCTCCGGCGCGCAGCCCGGTCGAGAAACCCTGGGGCGCGGCGCCGAGGGCGGCGGGCCCGGAGAGGCTGACGGCGAACAGTACGGCGGCGGCGATTGCTATAGTCTTTCCGGGCATTCTCTTGATAGTATGGCACCAGTTCGAGGCGTTTTCAAGGATTATGATGACAATCTGCGTCAGGTTATTGCGGTCCAGGCTTCGGTTGGCCGCTGGGTCGGCGGCCCATGCGATGGCTCGGTCGGCGGTGCGAGTGATGGGGGGAATTCTCTTGGGGAGCACGCTCGTCCTCGCGACAGCCGGCTGCCGGAAGGAGGAGCCGGTCGAGCGGGTGGATCTCCCGGCCACGCCGGTGCTCACGCTGCGCTCCAACTGGGCCGTGGTGCGATCTCCGTTCCTGCGGGTCCGGCAGGAGCCCCTGCCCAAGTCCGAGATCCTGGCTCACTTGCGTCGAGGGACCGTGATGGAGGTCGTTTCGAAGACGGAAACTCGGGAGACGATCGACGACGTCACGGACTACTGGTACCAGGTCAACTACGAAGGCCTGCGCGGCTGGGTGTTTGGCTCGTTCGTCGAGGTGACCGATTCGCGGACCCGGGCTGAAGACTACGCTCGTGAGCTGCGGTAAGGTGGCCCCTCCAGGCGCGTCCGGGTGGGCGCCGGGGTAACGGCTTTGAGCTTTTCCGCGAGCCTGTCGGCCGGCGCCTTCTGGGCGCAGAGGGTAGTGCCACTCCTGCCCTGGGTCCTGCCCCCGATCCTGGGCGCCGTGATCGGCTACGTAACCAACGCCATCGCGATCCGGATGCTCTTCCGGCCTCTGCGCGAGATCCGTGTCTTCGGGGTGCGGCTGCCCCTGACACCCGGGGTGATTCCGCGCCAGCGTCATCAACTGGCGAACAACATCGGGGAGATGGTTTCCCGGGAGCTGCTCGACGAGCAGTCGGTGCGGCGCCACTTGAGCTCTTCGGGCTTCCAGGAGCGCATCCAGGTGAACATCGAGCAGTTGCTTGGGGATCTGCTGAGCTCACCACTGTCGCGTCTCCGGCTCGAAAACCGGGAGCTGCTCTTCTCTTCCCTGGAGACGTTTCTCTCCGACGGTCTGCACGGCTTCTTTTCCTCCCGGAGCTTCATCCACGGCGTGCGCACGATTCTCGGGCGACTTGTGTCCGGCCTTGCGGACAAGAAGGTCGACGAGCTCCTGGGCTCCGCCTCGGTGAGCTCGTTCGTGCGGGAGCGGCTTCTGCCGGCGCTGGCGATGCCCGACACTCGGCGGAGAATCGCCCAATCCGTGCGGCAGTGGCTCGAGGAGCCCGGCGGGGAACCCCGATCGCTTGCTGCGCTGCTGCCGCCTGAGCTGGTGGTGACGGCAGCCCAGATAGTCCGTACACTGATGCCCTCGCTCTTCGACGCCGCGTTTCATTGGCTCGGAGAGGAGCCGACCCGGGAAGAGCTGAACACCAGGGGCAAGCGGCTGCTGCGGGAAGTGCTCGAAAGGCTGAACGTGCTCCAGCGCTTCTTGATCTCCGCGGGGCAGTTCGACCGCACGCTAGAAAGCAGGATGCCGCAGATCATCGACGACGCCATGGCGGAGCTTCGCGACTACGCGTATCGTTCGGAGACGATGGACCGGCTGGAGGCGGTCATCGCGGACGGCCTGGAGCGGTGGCGGTCCCGCCCCGCCTCCGGGAGGGGAGCGGGCGGGATCGACCCAAAGGCGGCGGAGGCGGCGATGGAACGGCTGCTTGCGGGCCTGGAGGATGCGGCGATGCGGGAGCGCCTGGCCGGGGGCCTTGAGCGCTTTCTTGCGAAGCTGGGGCAGCGGAGCGTTCGAGACCTATTGAGCCGCACCCTTCGCCTGCAGGAGCACGAGGTGGTGGATTTCTCGGCGACTCATGTCCTTGGCTACCTCTCCCGACGGGAGACGGCGAACGCCATCGCCGCGGAAATCGTTGCCTTCTCCCAGCGCTTCGTGGAGGACAACCAGGACAAGACCGTTGGCGAGCTCCTCCAC
>JAFGFV010000611.1 GCA_016930895.1 Spirochaetales bacterium
ACGTGCCGGAGGGCCCCCCGGTTGGCGGGCTCCTCCTGGGCCCAGAGGTAGCGCTTCGCCCCCGGGTAGACCGCCAGGGCCTCCTCCAGGGAGGCAGCCGGAAAGGGGTACAGCTGCTCCAGCCGCAGCAGGGCCGTCCGCCGGCCGCCCAGGCTTCGGCCCGGCCCCCCGGCGCCGGGGGCCCCCTCCGCCTCGGCGCCGGAAGAGCCGGCGGTCTCCAGCTCCCGACGGCGCTCCCACAGCTCGTAGAAGAGCTTGCCGGAGCACAGCACCACCCGCTCGACCTCGGCGGCCGCGGGGCCGCCTTCACCCGTGGCACCGCCTGCGGCGGCGCCCTCGCTCAGCACCGGCTGGAAGCTCCCGCTCCCCATTTCCTCCAGCCGGGACACGGCCAGGGGATGGCGCAGCAGGCTCTTGGGGCTCATGAGCACCAGCGGGCGCCGGAAGTCCCGCTTGAGATGCCTTCGCAGCAGGTGGAAGTACTGGGCCGGGGTGGTGAGGTTGCAGACCTCCAGGTTCTCCTCGGCGCACAGCTGCAGGAAGCGCTCCAGGTGGGCGCTGGAATGCTCCGGCCCCTGCCCCTCGTAGCCGTGGGGCAGGAGCAGGACCAGCCCGCTCGCCCGCTGCCACTTGGCCTGGGCCGCCGCGATAAAGTTGTCGATGACCACTTGGGCCCCGTTGGAGAAGTCCCCGAACTGGGCCTCCCACAGCACCAGGGAGCGCGGGGCGCTCAGGGAGTACCCGTACTCGAAACCCAGGATCGAGTACTCCGACAGGGGGCTGTCGTACACGTGGAACCGGGCCTGACCGGCCGACAGGTGGTTCAGGGGCACGTAGGGCTCCGCGTCCGGCTCCTCGGTGTCCCACCAGGCCGCATGGCGCTGGGAAAAGGTACCGCGCTCGCAGTCCTGGCCGGACAGGCGCACGGGATGCCCCTCCTCCAGAAGGGTGCCGAAAGCCAGCCCCTCCGCAAAGGCCCAATCCACGCTCCCGCTGTCGGCCAGGCGCGCCGCCTTCTCCTCCAGGATCCGGGCCAGCTTGGGGTGGGCGTGGAACCCCTCCGGCACCGCGGTCAGGGTGCGGGCGATCCGCCGCAGGGCCTCCTCGTCGACCCCGGTGGGCACGCTGGCGTGGGAATAGGCGCCCTGCAGGCCCTCCCAGTCCTTGCCCTGGAAGGGGCGCATGGTCGGCTCCGGCGGGTTCTCCCGGGCCCGCTTGAGCGCCTGCCGCAGCTCATCCCCGAACTCCTTGCGCAGCCGCCCCTGCTCCTCCTCGCCCATGATCCCCGCCTCGGCGCACCGCTGCCCGTAGATGGCCGCCGGCCCCGGGTGGGAACGGATCGTCTCGTACATCCGGGGATTGGTGAAGGAGGGCTCGTCGCCCTCGTTGTGGCCGTGGCGCCGGAAACAGACGATGTCGATCACCACGTCCATGCTGAACTTCTGCCGGTATCTCAGGGCCAGGTCCACGGCGTAGACCACCGCCTCGGGATCATCGCCGTTGACGTGGAACACCGGCACCGAGGTCATCTTGGCCACGTCGGTGGGGAAATAGGTCGAACGGGCATCGCGTCCGGAGGTAGTGAAGCCAATCTGGTTGTTGATGACGATATGGATGGTCCCGCCGGTGTGGTAGCCCTGCAGCTGGGACATGTTGAAGACTTCCGCCACCACCCCCTGCCCCGAGAAGGCGGCGTCCCCGTGGAGCACCACCGGCATGACCCGCTTGATCGCCTTCCAGAAGCTCCCACGGCTCGGGCGGTCCTGCTCCCCCCGCACCTTGCCCTCCACCACCCCATCCACCGACTCCAGGTGGCTGGGGTTGGAGGCCAGGGTCACGTGCACGGCCGACCCGTCCTCGTGGGCATGGTCGGTGGAGTAGCCCAGGTGGTACTTCACGTCGCCGCTGCCGCCGTACTGCCCGGGGGCGTGGTTGTCCTCGAACAGGGCAAAGATCTCGTCGGCGGGCTTGCCCAGGATCAGGTTCAGGATCGTGATCCGCCCCCGGTGGGTGGTCCCCAGGACGATCTCCTCCACCCCCGTGCCGGCGGCGGTGTTGAGCAGGAAGTGCAGGGCCGGGATCAGCACCTCCGATCCTTCCAGGGAGAAGCGCTTCTGCCCGATAAAGGTCTTGTGCAGGAACTGCTCGAAGCCCTCGGCCCGGATCAGGTCCTCCAGGATGGTCCGGCGCTGGGCGTCGCTCAGGGAGGGCCGGTTCCGGCAGCTCTCCATGGCCGCGAGCAGCCAGTTGCGGATGGGCTTGTTCTGGATGTGCAGGAACTCCACCCCGAAGGTCGAGCAGTAGGTCTCGTCGAAGGCGGCCAGGATGTCGGAGAGGGGCGCCCGGGAAGGCTTCATGGCCCTGCCGGCGGAGAACTCGGTGCCCAGGTCCGCCTGGGAGAGCCCGAACGCCTCCAGGGAGAGCTGCTCGTAGGCCCCCTTGGCCCTGGGATACAGGTAGTTCTGGCTGGGGATCTGGGTGCCGACCAGGGGGTTGAGCCGGGCGTAGAAGTATCCCACGTCCCGGTAGGCCCACAGCAGGCTGTCGACCCGGCTCTGCCGCCAGGCCAGGTCGCCCGCACCCACGCCCGGGGACGGCCGGGCCCCCGCCGGCCCGGGCGCGGCCGCCACCCCGGCAGCCCCCACCCCGGCGGGCCGCCGCTCACTCTCAGGCAGCTGGGCGGACCAGGGGCGGCCCTCCTCCAGGGCCCGGAAGTAGGCGTCCCAGCGCGGCCCCACCGACCCCGGGTCCTGCCTCCAGGCCGCGTACAGCTCCTCCTGGTAGGCCAGGCTCTCCAGGTCGGTCAGGGCTTGGTCCCGCATGCCTCCCGCCTCCACCCCGGTCAGGCGTCCATCCTTTCGATCAGGAGCTCTGGAATCTCGTCGGGCCGGTCGGCCACCGGCACCGAAGCCTCCTCGAAGGCCTGGACCTTGGCCTCCGCCGTGCCCTTCCCGCCGGAGATAATCGCCCCCGCGTGGCCCATGCGCTTGCCCGGCGGGGCCGTGCGGCCGGAGATGAAGGCCACCACCGGCTTGGACATCGAGCCGGCGATGTACTCCGCCGCCTGCTCTTCGTCCTCCCCCCCGATCTCGCCGATCAGCACTACCCCGCGGGTCTCGGGGTCCTTTTCGAACATCTCGAGGAGCTCGATGTAGCCCGTGCCGATGATCGGGTCCCCGCCGATCCCGATCCCGGTGGACTGGCCCAGTCCCTGCACGGTCAGGTTGTAGACCACCTCGTAGGTCAGGGTGCCGCTTCGGGAGATCACCCCGATGCC
>JAFGFV010000117.1 GCA_016930895.1 Spirochaetales bacterium
CGGGCCACCTCCACCGCCTCCAGCAGCGAGGCATCGGTGGGCTCCACCCGCGCCTGACCGTACACCTCCGCCTCCAGGCCCTCGCTCTTGAGCGATTCGAGCACCGTGGCCACGGCGGAGAGCCCGGCTACCCGGGGATCGGTGACCACCAGCACGCGGTGGGCCCCGAGCTCTTTCAGGTCCCAGCCGATCTCGCGGGTCGCGCCGAACCCGTACTTGATGCCGGCCGAGCTCATGGTCAGGATCGATTCGTTGGCCATCCTCGCGCTCCTCGTCCGCGATTGTGTCAGGTGCGCGCCGGCGCAGAGGCCGGCGCCTACACCGGCGAGCGTGCCGGCGCGTACGCCGAGACCCCTGCAGTATAGCCCACCTGAGAAGCGGCCTTCCAGCGCACGCCCCCGGCGGCGGCGGGCGGTTATCCCTCCAGGTACCGCTGGGTCCGCCGGAGCGATTCGGCGGAATCCACGGTGGGCCAGTACTCGAGCCCGAAGTTCCCCTGGTAGCCCATCTCGAGGATCTCACGGATGATGAAGGGATAGTTGAGCTCACTCGCCTCCGGCTCGTGCCGCCCGGGCACCCCGGCGATGTGGAAATGCGCGATGTGACGGAGGTTCTCCCGCACGAAAGCCAGGATGTTCCCCGACATGATCTGCATGTGGTAGATGTCGAAGAGCATCTTGGCGTTGGGATGGTCCACCGCCTCAAGCACCTGGACGCAGGTGGCAGGGTCGTCCAGGAAGTAGTCCGGATGATCGACCTTGCTGTTGAAGGGCTCGAGGATCAGGGTGACCCCGTCCCTGGCGCAGATCTTCGCCGCCGCCCCCAGGGTCTCGACCATGTTCTCGATCGCCTGTTCGCGCCGCAGCCCGGTGCGCTTGTTTCCGCTGCCGCTGATGAAGGCCTTGCACCCGATCTTGCGGGCCAGGCCGAGCATCTCCTCGAGGGAGTCGAGGATCAGGCTGCGGTCCCCCGCGTCGATCAGGGCCCCCACCACACCCCCGTCGGGGTGGTTGAACACGAAGTCCGTGGTGGTCAGGCCCAGCTCCCGGTTGAGCCCGGCGATCTCGTCGAAGTCCTTGGGCTCGTCGATCAAGCCCTTCCCGTCGAAGCGCTTGTCGTGGAACCAGAACTCGTAGGTCGAGAAGCCCAGCTCCTTGACCTTGCGGATGCGCTCCCGGTAGGGAAGGTCGGAGAAAAAGGTTTCGATGCAGACTCCTATGGCCACTGTCTGTTCCTTTCTGCTCGGCTCAGACGCCGCCGTTACAGCAGCACCGAGGCGACCTTCTGGATCCCCTCGCCGATCTCGTCGCAGTCCGCCTCGGTGAGCTGGGGCGGGATGTCCAGGTGCACCGAGCGGCCCAGCCAGGCGGCGGTCTGCGGGCAGGCGTCCGGCTTGTACTCCGGCACCGGGTCGCACAGCGGGCAGTTGAACGGGCAGCCCTTCTTGGAGTACATCATCTTGCCGTGGAGCATGGTCCAGTGCTGGTACATGTGCCAGTCCGGGACACCCTTGTTGAAGATCCCGGAGGCCTCGATCCCCTCGGCGAGCAGGGCCTCGACGAAGGGCTGCACGACGCCGGGTTCAGGTAGGTAGAGAACCAGGCAGACCGCGGTGTCGCCTTCCACGTCGTTGACTTCCCGCAGCTCGACCCCCTTGAGCTGCCCCATCCGGGACACGATGCGCGCCCTGTTGCTCCGCATGCGCTCGACGATCGAGTCGAGCTTGTGGAACTGGGCCAGGGCCACCGCCCCGTGGAGCTCGCTCATCCGGAAGTTCACCCCGAAGAAGATCTCCCCGGCGAACTCCGGCGGGGCGAAGCGGTCCTTACGCCAGCAGGCGGCCACGTCGTGGTAGGCCTGGGCGCGGGTGTACAGCAGGTCGCCGTTGGTGGCCACGATCCCGCCCTCCCCGGCGGTGATGATCTTGTGATACTGGAAGCTGAAGGCCCCCACGTCGCCGAAGGAGCCGAGCTTCTGCCCTGCAAAGCTGCCTCCGTTGGATTGGGCCACGTCCTCCACCACCTTGAGGTTGTGTTTGCGGGCGATGGACATGATCCGGTCCATCTTGGCGGGCATGCCGCGCATGTGCACGGGCAGCACGGCCTTGGTGCGCTTGGTGATCTTGCGCTCCAGGTCCTCGGGGTCCAGGGTCAGGGACTTGTCCACCTCGCAGACGATGGGGATAGCCTTGGCCGCCACGACCGCTGCCACCGAGGCGAAGAAGGTATAGGCGGGGACGATCACCTCGTCCCCCGGCTCCACCCCCACGGCCACGAGCCCGGTGATCAGGGCGGCGGTGCAGGAGCTCACCGCCAGGCAGTGCTTGACGTCCAGATACGCTGCATACTCCTCCTCCAGGCGTTTGACCTTGGAGGGCATCTCCTTGGGGCCGTAGTAGCGGAACAGGTACTGGGAGTCTAGGACCTCCAGTACTTCCTTTTTCTCCTCCGCGCCGATTTCCAGGCCTCCGGGGAACATCGGCAGGTTCTCTCGGGTCCGGACTTTCGGGCCGCCGTTGACGGCCAGGTCGTTTCTCGTGTAGCCCATGTGCATCCTCCTCGCACCCTTGGCGGTGCGGTCGTTATTGGTTTCTCACCCTTTCACAGCGCCGGCGATCAGCCCGCCGATCAGGTACTTGCTCAAGAATACGAAGATCAGGACGACCGGGATGGTCGTGATCACCGAGGCGGCCATCATCTCGCCCCACTTGATCGAGAACTGCCCCACGAAGCTCTGGATCATGCCCACCGGCAGGGTCCGCATCCGGTTTGCATCCATGATGGTCAGGGCGATGATGAATTCGTCCCAGGCCATGATGAAGGTCACGATGGCGGTGGCGGTCAGGCCGGGCGCCACGTTGGGCAGGATCACCCGCACCATGGTTTGCCCCTTGGTGCAGCCGTCGACCCGCGCCGCCTCGTCGAGCTCTCTCGGGATCGAATCGAAGTACCCCTTGAGCATCCAGATCGAGAAGGGGAGGGTCAACATGAGGTAGGGCAGCACCAGCCCCGGATAGGTGCTCAGCAGCCGCAGGCGCAGGAAGGTCTGGTACAGCGGGATCAGGATCAGCACCACCGGCAGCATTTGAGACACCAGGACGAAGTAGATCAGGTTGCGCTTGCCCCGGAAGCGCACCCGCGAGAAGGCATAGGCCGCCGGCGTGGCCAGCAGCAGGGTGGCCAGCACGGTCAAGACCGTGACCGCCAGGCTGTTCTTGAAGTACACCAGGAAGGGGATGGCCAGGGCCATGGTTCCGGCGATGACCCCGCGGTAGTTGTCCAGGGTCGGCGCCTCGGGGACCAAGGTCGGCGGCAGGCGAAAGATCTCCGGCTGGAGCTTGAAGGAGGTGGAGATCATCCAGTACAGGGGCATCAGGTACAGGAGGGCCAGGGCGGCGATCAGGGCCACGCGCAAGGCCTGCAGGGTCCTGCGGGTCACCGCGGCGGTGTTCCGCTGCGGGCTCATTTCTCCGCCCTCCCTACCAGGCGCACGTAGAGAATGCTGAAGCCCAGCAGGAACACCAGCCAGAAGACCCCGATGGTCGATGAGTATCCCATGTTGAGGCTGCCCATGAAGGAGACCCGATAGATCAAGAGCGGAAGGGTCAGGGTGCGGTCGATGGGCCCCCCTTGGGTGGTCGTGAAGATGATGGTGAGGTACTGGAACTGCCAGATGAACTCCAGGACGGTGGCCAGGACGATGATCTCCCGCAGGTTCGGCAGGATGACGTAGCGGAACCGCTGCGCTCCCGTGGCTCCGTCGATCGTGGCCGCCTCGATCTCTTCCCGCGGCACGGCCTGGAGTCCGGCGTACAGGATCACGAACATGAAGGGCATCATCTTCCAGGTGGTCACGGCGATGACGGTCGGCATGGCCAGCCCGGGGTCCTTGAGCCAGGGAAGGAACTTCGGGATGATGCCGAGTCCGTGGAGCACCACGTTGACGATGCCGTGGTGCGCGTCGAGGAACAGGAAGCGGGCGATGAAGGCCACCACCACGGAGGGAATGATCCAGGGCACGAAGAACAGGCTGTTGACCAGGTTCTTGAGGGGGAAGCGGGTGTTGACCAGGAGCGCCAGGGGCAGGGCGACAACGAACTCCAGGGCCACCGTGCCACCCACGTACACGATGGTGTTGCCGAAGGCCGTCCAGAACTCCCTGCTCTCGAGCATGCGGCGGTAGTTCTGCAGTCCGATGAACCGCCGCCCCAGCCCGTCGGTCAGGAAGTAGCGGAAGAAGCTGGTGTACACGGCGTTCGCCAAGGGATAGAGGATGACGAAGGCGATGACCAGCAGCGCCGGCAGGATCAGCAGGAAGGCGAACAGCCGGTCCCCCATCTCTCCGCGGTGCTCTACCGGTGCACTCGTGTACATCTGTCCTCCCATTCAAAAAACCCGGGGCGGTGAAACCGTCCCCGGGTTGGGTCGCACACTCAAGCGAGTTCTTACTCGGCCAGCCGAGTTCTTACTCGGCCAGCCGAGTTCTTACTCGGCCAGCCGAGTTCTTACTCGGCCAGCCGAGTTC
>JAFGFV010000612.1 GCA_016930895.1 Spirochaetales bacterium
ATCGACCGGGTCTCGGACGAGGAGCTGTTCCGGACCCACGAGCGGCGGCGCGAGCGCCTGGTGGCGTATGCCCGGGAGCGGCTGCGCAAGCAGCTGTACCGGCGGGGTGTGACCGAGGCGGAGCTGGAGGCCGCCGAGGACGTGCTGTCCCCCTATGCGCTGACCATCAGCTTTGCCCGCCGCTTTGCCACCTACAAGCGCGCCAACCTGCTGCTCAAAGAGCCGGAGCGGCTCATGCGGCTGCTGACCAACACGGAGGCACCGGTCCAGCTGATCTTCGCCGGCAAGGCCCACCCGCACGACCGGGAGGGCAAGGAGTTGATCCGGGAGTTGGTGCACTTTGCCCGCAATCCCCAGATCCGCAGCCAGATCGTGTTCCTCGAGGACTACGACATGACCCTGGCGCGCTACCTGCTGTCCGGCAGCGACGTTTGGCTGAACACGCCTCGGCGGCCCCTGGAGGCGAGCGGCACCAGCGGCATGAAGGCCGCCCTGAACGGGGTCCTCAATGTGTCGGTCCTGGACGGCTGGTGGGACGAAGGCTACCGCCCCGACTGCGGCTGGGCCATCGGCAGCGGCGAGGAGTATTCCGATCCCCGCTCGCAGGACGAGATCGAGGGCAAGGCCCTGTACGACCTGCTCGAGCAGGAGATCATTCCCACCTTCTACGCCCGCAGCCGCGACGGGCTCCCGCGGGAGTGGATCCGCAAGATGAAGGCGGCCATGCGCGGCGTGGGCCGCCAGTTCACCAGCCACCGGATGCTCCTGGACTACGCCGGCGAATACTACCTGCCCGCCCTGGAGCGGTCCCGTCACTTCACCGTAGAGGATTACGCGACTGCCCGCGAGCTTGCCGCGTACCTCCAGCGGCTTCAGGCGGCCTGGCCGGGGGTGTCGGTCGAGAGCCTGTCGGTTCCTGACCAGAATCTCTTCACGGTGGGCCAGACGATTCGCGCCTCGGCCCGGGTCGATCTGGGCTCCCTGGAGCCGCAGGACGTGCGCGTGGAGCTGTATCACGGCCGCATCTCCTCGCAGGGGGAGATCGAGGAGGCCGCGACCTTGGAGATGACACCGGTGAAGGCCCCGGCTGCCAAGGGCCCGATCGAGTACTCGGGAGAGCTGGAGTGCACCGACACCGGGCGCAGGGGCTACACGGTCCGCGTGCTGCCCAGCCATCCCGCCCTGGTGCACCCGTACCTGCGCGGGCTGCTGCGCTGGGCCTGAGCATGCTCAGCCGGGCCCCGTTCCTCCTGTCGCTCCTGTGCGCCGTGGCGTTCCTCGCGGGCGTATCCGGCCTGGCGGCGGAGCCCTCTGCCGCCAGCGGGGCGCAGGTCCCGGACCCTGTCGCGCTTCTGGGCGTGGGGCTGGCCGAAGCCCTCGAGCGCTTCGGCGCCCCGGCGGAGGTCTCCGTGCTGAGGGGCGAGGAGCCCTGGCAGGACGACGTGGTGTTCTCCTACGCCTCGGGGCTTCACCTGTTCTGGTACCAGAACGCGGTGTGGCAGGTGCGCCTGGACGTCCGCTGGGCCGGGGAGGTCCTGCAGCTGCGCATGGGGGCGGCCCGGCAGCGGGTGCGGGAGCTCCTGGGGCCGCCCTGGCGCGAGGAGGAGGACGCGCTGGTGTACCACCTGGAGGACCGCGGGTACCCGGTTCGCCTGCGCCTGTACTTTGCCGAAAGTCTGCTCGTGGATGCCTACTGCTATCGGGGAGATCTTTGAAGCCCCGGCCATGCTCCAGTCCCTGGCTCTGCCTGTCCCTCACTGCCGAGACCCTGGCTCGTGACCTGGAGGTGCTGGGCAAGTACCGGGCCCTCGTGGACGCGGTGGAGCTGCGGGCCGACGCCTTGCGCCCCGAAGAGCTGAGCGGGCTGGCGCGGTTCCCGGACCGGGCCGGGCTCCCGGCCATCCTGACGATCCGCAGGGTGCGGGACGGCGGGAGCTGGGCGGGCCCGGAGCGGGAACGCCTGTGCTGCTTCGAAGCTGCCCTGGACGGGGGCTGGGCCTACCTGGACCTGGAGGAGGACCTGGAGGCCGCGAGCCTGGCCGACGCGGCCCGTGCCCGGGGCGTGGGGGTCATCCGCTCGTTCCACGACCCGCAGGGGGTCCCGGACAACCTGGAGGAGCGCCTGCAGGCCCTTCCGCGGCACCCGGCTGAGCTTCCCAAGGCGGCCATCACCCCCCGGGACACCCGGGAGCTCCTGGCGGTGGTCGACGCCTGCCTCCGCCTGGCCCGCACGCGAAAGATCCTGATCGCCATGGGAGAGCGGGGAATCTGCACCCGGGTCCTGGCCGGGGCCCTCGGCTCGGCGCTCTCCTACTGCTCGGCGCCGGAGCTGTCGCCGGCCGCCCCGGGACACCTGGGGCCGCAGGAGCTCGCCGATCTGTACCGCTTCCGCAGCCTCGGTCCCGGTACCCGGGTGTGCGGGGTCATGGGCAGCCCGATCGCCCATTCCCGCTCACCGGAGATCCACAACCGCGGCTACGGGGCCCTCGGCCTGGACGCGGTGTACCTGCCCTTCCTGGTGGACCCCGCGGACCAGATCGCCGAGTTCTTTGCCCTGGCGGACCTGCTCGGGGTGCAGGGTCTGTCGGTCACCATGCCCTACAAGCAGGCGGTGATCCCCCTCCTGAGCGAGCGGGACCCCCTCGTGTCGGAGATCGGGGCCTGCAATACCCTGGTCCGGCGGGGCCATGGGGATGGCAGCGGTCCCGGGGG
>JAFGFV010000613.1 GCA_016930895.1 Spirochaetales bacterium
GAGGAGGTGCTGGCCGAGCTGGACTTCGTGATCGGCTCGGTCCACTCCGGCCTGTCCATGAGCCCGGAGGCGGCCACCGAGCGCCTGCTCCGGGCGGTGGCCAACCCGTACCTGACCATTCTCGGCCACCCCAGCGGGGCGCTCCTGCTCTCCCGGAAAGGCTACGAGTACGACGAGGAGCGCCTGTTCGCGGCGCTCGTGGAGCACGGGGTGGTGCTCGAGCACAACTGCAACCCCTACCGCCTGGACCCGGACTGGCCGGCCCTCAAGCGGGCTGCCAGGCTGGGCATCCCGGTCGCCCTCTGCCCGGACGCCCACGGCCTGGAGGACCTGGAGTTCGTGCGCTTCGGGGTCGTCATGGCCCGCAAGGCCTGGCTGGGGCCGGCCGGGGTCTTCAACTGCAGGAACGTGGAGGAGATCGATGCCTACCTCGAAGAACGGAAAGCCCGCGCGGGCGCTTGAGATCCTGCGGATCCTGTCCGCGGAGTACCCCGACGCCAAACCGCACCTGGACTACCGCAGCCCCTTCGAGCTTCTGACCGCCACGATCCTGGCGGCCCAGTGCACGGACGAGATGGTCAACAAGGTGACCCCGGAGCTGTTTCGGCGCTACCCGGATCCCGCCAGCCTGGCGGCGGCGGACCCGACCGCCCTGGAAGCCCTGATCAGGTCCACGGGGTTCTACCGCAACAAGGCCAGGAGCCTCCTCGCCATGGCGGGGACCCTGGTCGAGCGGTTTGGCGGCAGGATGCCGCAGAGCGTGGAGGAGCTGACCGAGCTGCCCGGGGTCGGGCGCAAGACCGCCAACGTGGTGGCCGCGAACTGCTTCGGAGTCCCCGCCATCATCGTGGACACCCACCTCAAGCGCCTGGCCGGGCGGCTGGAACTGAGCGGCGAGAGCGACCCGGACAAGATCGAGCGGGAGCTGTGGGATGTGGTGCCGGAAGGCGACCGCACCCGCTTCTCGGCGTTCATCAACGAGCACGGCCGCCGGGTGTGCTCGGCACGCAAGCCCCGCTGCCCGGAGTGCAGGATCGCCCACCTTTGCCCCTACCCGGAGAAGACCGAGGGGTAGAGGCCCTGGATGTCCGTGCTGAGGCGGGGTTCGACGTTTTTTGCCGACACGATTCCGTTTTGTTGGTATATTACCAGTCGGATAGGAAAGGCCCTGGGAAATTGAGAACTACGATGCTGGCCGTGGTGCTGCTTTGCCTGGCTGCGGGCCCGCTGCTCGCTCAGTCGGGCAGCGGCGCCGGCATGGGGGCAGCCGCGGGCTCCTCGACTACGACCTCCACCGCCGGCGCCTCGACTCAGCAGGAGGACCGCCAGGCTTCCCCGATCTCCGTGGCGGCGGAGAGCGTACAGTTCCGGACCATCTCGGTGGGAGGGCGGCTGCGCCCCGCCAGCCGGATCGTGCACCAGGCTCCCACCGGAGGGATCGTGGCCTCGGTGAGCGTTTCGGTGGGACAGCTGGTGCGGGCAGGGCAGGAGCTGTTCAGCATACGCCGCCGCGACGACGTGAACAACCTCTACAAGCCGGCCGTGGTCACCGCGCGCATCGCGGGGCGGGTCGCGGAGGTGGCCGTCGACCCGTACGACGAGGTCTCCACCGGAACGGAGGGGGTCGTGGTCATCGGCACCGATAGCTACGCCCTCGAGGCGGCGATCAGCGACAAGGATGCCTTCAAGGTGGAGGTGGGGCAGGGGATCGTGGGGCGGACCGCCGGGGGCACTGCCCTTACCGGGGTCCTGACCAGCCGTTCCCAGGAGCCGGACTATCACACGGGCCTCTTTACCCTGAGCTTCGAGTTCCCGAACAGCCAGCGGACCTACATCGGGGAGTTCGTGCTCATCGAGCTGCCCGTGGACCGCTCCCGGGGACTGTTCGTCCGCCGGGACCTGGTGGTGCGCCGCTACGGCAGCTATTACCTCTGGCTCGTGGACTCGGAAGGCAGCCTCGCGGCTCGGGAGGTGGTCCTGGGACCGACCTACGGCGAGGTAGTACGGATCGACCAGGGATTGGAAGCCGGGGAGCGCTACCTCAACCGCTTGACCGGGCGGGAACGCGAAGGCGCCCGGGTCGCCGATCCCGGAGCCTAGTGTGCTGACCGGGATCTTCAACAAGAGGGTCGGGTTCCTCCTTCTCGTGGTCGTGCTGTGCCTGGCCGGGGCGCTGCTGATTACGCAGCTGCCGATCCAGCTGTATCCCCAGACCCAGAGACCCAGGGTGCGGGCCAACATCAACCACTACGGGATCTCGGCGGTGGACTTCGCGGACGAATACGCGGAGGACATCGAAAGCCAGCTCCTGGCCATCACCGGGGTGGACCTGCTGGAGGTGGAGTACGAGAACGACCGGAGCTCCTTCACCCTGACCTTCGATTGGAAGACCGACGCCGAGGAGGCCAAGTCCGACGTCGAGTCGGCCATGATGACCGTCAGCGGCTTCCTGCCGTCGGAGTTTCGGGACAGCTACACCGTGCGCTACTTCTCCGGCGAAAACGCCGGGTACCTGATGATGGGAGCGAGCTCTCCCACGGTGAGCCCCGAGGAGCTGCACCGGATGCTGTTGGTCTCCGTGAAGCCGCGCCTGTCCCGGGTGGAGGACGCTGAGCTCGTCGAGCTGTTCAGCGTGGAGGAGCTGGCCGCCGAGGTCACCCTTCGGCAGATGGCCATGCTGAGCTACGGCCTCACCATCCAGGACGTGGAGACCGCGCTGCTGGCCGGCTACCGTCCGGATTCCGTGGGCAGGCTCGAGGAGGGGGAGGGCTCCTACAGCGTCCGCTACCGCAAGGGCGTGGACTCGATCTACGACCTGGGCAGGCTGGTCGTGGCCCAGAGGGGCAACGTTTCGATCCGGCTGCAGGACGTCGCGGCGGTCTCCATTCGCTACACCGTCCCCGATCGGGCCTTCGTCATGGACGGGGCCCGGGGGATCCGGATCACGGC
>JAFGFV010000017.1 GCA_016930895.1 Spirochaetales bacterium
GGAAGGCTCGAAGTACAGCTGGAGGGCCTGCTTGCGCCGGCCCAGGAAGATCTCCTTGCCCATGAAGCCCTTGCCGTGGCGCGCGGAGCCGAAGCGCTGCTCGTCGTAGTAGTTGGGTACGCCCCACTGTCGGATGCTCTGCGCCCCCTCGCGACAGCGCTCGGCCTCCCGTGGGTCCATGTCCCGCAACGTGATGGTGAAGTGGTTCCCTGCGATCGAGCGGGCGGTGATCGCCTCCGGGCTGTAGCCCAGGAAGCGCAGGGAAAAGTTCCTGTCCTCGGGCTTCTCCCGCCAGCCCCGGGGGCCGCTTGCCGCGCGGCCGCTCCCCGCCGGGACCCGTACCGAGATGAGCTGCTCGGTGGCCCCGAAGCGGTCCTTGATGCCCCCGAAGGAGATGTCGGATTTCGCCACCCGCAGCCTCCGGGCCAGGAGGTCCACCAGGTCGAAGGTGTCCCACTGGCTCTTGGCCAGGCTAAAGACCGCGTAGCGGTCCGGTTCCTGCCGCACTCCGATGGCGGCCTGCTCACGGACCTGGAAGTCCTCGGGACGAACCTTGATCTTCACGAGCGTTGCTCTCCTGACGCGCCGCCGGAAGTATAGCGCAAAAGCCGCGCGGCTGCATGCGGGCCGTGCTGCGCGTTTGCTCCCGGCGAAAGAATCAGAGTATATTGGCCCAAGGCGGGGTGCCAGGTCACCCTGCAGAGCGCCACGGGAACAGGTCGAGGAGGGAGAAGGCCGATGTCCAAGAGCGGGAACCCGTTTGGCACGCGCAAGAGCCTGGATACCAGGGCAGGCAGGGTCGCGTACTACCACCTGGAGGAGCTGGAGAAGCAGGGGCTGGCGCAGGTGTCACGCATGCCCTTCTCCCTCAAGGTGCTGCTGGAAGCGGTGCTGCGCCAGATCGACGGCTACGCCGTCACGGAGGAGGATCTGCGAGCCCTCGGGCGCTGGCAGGAGCCGGAGGCCCGGCGGCGGGAGATCCCGTTCAAGCCCGCCCGGGTGGTCATGCAGGATTTCACGGGCGTGCCCGCGGTGGTGGACCTGGCCGTGATGCGGGACGCCCTGGGCGAGCTCGGCGGCAAGCCTGCGGACATCAATCCGATCATCCCGATCGATCTGGTGATCGACCACTCCGTGCAGGTGGACAGCTACGCCACCGTGCGGGCCCTGGGGGTGAACGCCGAGCTGGAGTTCCGGCGCAATCGGGAACGCTACGAGTTCCTGCGCTGGGGGGCGGCCAGCTTCGCCAACTTTCGGGTGGTGCCCCCGGCCACCGGGATCGTGCACCAGGTCAACCTGGAATACCTGGCCGGAGTGGTGGAAAGCCGCAGCGTCGACGGAGTGGCCACCGCCTTCCCGGACAGCCTGGTGGGCACGGACTCCCACACGCCGATGATCAACGGCATCGGCGTGCTCGGCTGGGGAGTGGGGGGGATCGAGGCGGAGGCGGCGATCCTCGGCCAGCCCCTGTACATGCTCATCCCGGAGGTCGTGGGGTACCGCCTGACCGGCGCCCTGCGCGAGGGGGTCACGGCCACGGACCTGGTCCTGGTCATCACCGAAACCCTGCGCAAGTACGGGGTGGTGGGCAAGTTCGTTGAGTTCTTCGGGCCCGGGCTGAGCTCCCTGAGCGTGGCCGACCGGGCGACCATCGGCAACATGTCCCCCGAATACGGGGCCACCGTGGGTTTCTTTCCGGTGGATGCCCAGACCCTGAGCTACCTGCAGTTCACCGGGCGCTCCGCGGAGCAGCTGGACCTGGTCGAGCGCTACACCAAGGAGCAGGGGCTGTTCCGGCGAGACGACGCCCCGGAGCCCGCGTACGCGGCGGTTCTGGAGCTCGACCTGGGGCAGGTGGAGCCCTCCCTGGCGGGGCCCCGGCGCCCTCAGGACCGCATCCCCCTGTCGGGGGCCCGGCAGGCCTGGGCCGCGCTGAGCGCCGAGCTGCCCCGCACGGACGCCGCCGGCCCTTCGGCTCCGGAGGGCGTCCCGGTGGAGATCGGCGGGCACAAGGCCAATCTGGACCACGGCTCGGTGGTCATCGCCGCCATCACCAGCTGCACGAACACCTCCAACCCCTCGGTCATGGTGGCCGCCGGCCTGCTGGCCAAGAAGGCGGTGCAGCTGGGCCTGCAGGTGCCCGCCTACACCAAGACCAGCCTGGCCCCGGGCTCCCGGGTGGTGACCCGCTACCTGGACGACGCGGGGCTGACCCCGTACCTGGAGGCCCTGGGGTTCCACGTGGTGGGCTACGGCTGCACGACCTGCATCGGCAACTCCGGGCCGCTGCATCCGGCGGTCAGCCGGGCGATCCGGGAGAACAACCTGACCGTGGCGGCGGTGCTCTCGGGGAACCGCAACTTCGAAGGGCGCATCCACCCCGAGGTCAAGGCCAACTACCTGGCCTCCCCGCCCCTGGTGGTGGCCTACGCGCTGGCCGGACGCATGGACCTGGACCTGACCCGCGATCCCATCGGAGTGGACCGCAACGATAATCCGGTGTACCTGAAGGAGCTCTGGCCTTCCAGCGCCGAGGTGGAACAAGCCCTGGCGGCGCACCTGTCCCCGGAGATGTTCAGCGCCGAGTACGCCAACGTCTTCTCCGGCAACGAGACCTGGAACCAGGTCAAGGTTTCGAAGAGCGACCGCTACCCCTGGGACCCCGAGTCCACCTACATCCGCAAGCCCCCGTACTTCGACGGGCTCTCCCTGGAGCCTGCTCCCCCACCGGTGCTCGAAGGGGCGCGGGTCCTGGCCGTGCTGGGGGACTCGGTCACCACGGACCACATCTCCCCGGCGGGGTCCATTCCGGTCGAGAGCCCGGCGGCGCGCTGGCTCAGGGAGCACGGGGTGGAGCCCGAAGAGTTCAACACCTACGGCTCGCGCAGGGGGAACCACGAGGTCATGATCCGGGGAACCTTCGGCAATATCCGCATTCGCAACCGGCTGGTTCCGGGTATCGAGGGGGGCTACACCCGCCACCTGCCCTCCGGAGAGCAGATGTCGATCTTCGAGGCCGCGGAGCGCTACCAGGCCCAAGGGACCCCGCTCCTGATCCTGGCCGGCAAGGAGTACGGCTCCGGAAGCTCGCGGGACTGGGCGGCCAAGGGCACCGTGCTCCTGGGCGTGCGGGCGGTGATCGCCGAGAGCTTCGAGCGCATCCACCGCTCGAACCTGATCGGCATGGGGGTGCTGCCCCTGGAGTTCGTGGAGGGAGCCGGCATCGACTCGCTGGGGCTGAGCGGCGAGGAGGTCTTCTCGGTCGAGCCGGTGCAGTCCCCGGGGCAGAGCTTGAGCGTGACCGCGCGGCGGCCCGGGGAACCGGGTGCCGGCGGGGAGGTCCGCTTCCAGGTCCGGGCCCGCCTGGACACCCCCGTGGAGATGGAATACTACCGGAACGGCGGGATCCTGCAGACGGTGCTGCGGGACCTCGGCCGCCGGGCGGGTTCCACGCGCAGGGCCAAGGGCGGAGGCAGGGGATGAGCAAGCAGGGATTCCGGACCGAGTCCGACAGCATGGGTGAGGTGCGCCTCCCCGCCTGGGCCTATTGGGGGGCCCAGACCCAGCGGGCCGTGGAGAACTTCGGGGTCTCGGACAAGCGCATACCGCCGGCCCTGGTAGAGGCCTTGGGGCTGCTCAAGGGCTACGCCGCGGAGGTGAACGGCGAGCTGGGCACCGTCCCCGGCGAGCTGGCCGGGGCAATCGGGCGGGCTGCCGAAGAGGTCATCGAGGGGCGCTGGAACGAGCACTTCCCGATTGACGTGTTCCAGACCGGCTCCGGCACCTCGTGGAACATGAACGCCAACGAGGTGATCGCCAACCGGGCCAACGAGATCCTCGGCTCCCCGCTGGGCTCGAGGAGCCCGGTGCACCCGAACGACCACGTCAACCGCGGGCAGAGCTCCAACGACGTGATCCCGGCCGCCATCCACATCGCCAACCGCCGCGCGGCCGACGCCCTGGCGGCGGCGCTGCGGGAGCTGGAACGGGCCCTCGCCGGCAAGGCCGAAGCCTTCCGGGACGTGGTCAAGCTCGGACGCACCCACCTGCAGGACGCGGTGCCCATGACCCTGGGGCAGGAGTTCTCGGGGTATGCGAGCCAGATCCGCAAGGGGGTGCGGCGGCTGGAGTCCAGCTTCGCGCACCTGGAAGAGCTCGCCCTGGGCGGCACCGCCGTCGGGACCGGGTTGAACGCCCACGCGCAGTTCGCCCCGCGGGTCATCGCCAAGATCGCCGAGCGCACCGGCTTTCCCTTCCGCCAGGCGGAAAACCTGTTCGAGGCCCTGGCCTGCCGGGACGCGCAGGCGGAGCTCATGGGCGCCCTGAACACCCTGGCCGGCAGCCTGCTCAAGATCGGCAACGACCTGCGCCTGCTGGCGAGCGGACCCCGGGCCGGCCTGGGGGAGATCGTGCTGCCCTCGCTGCAGCCGGGCAGCTCGATCATGCCCGGCAAGGTCAACCCGGTGATCCCGGAGATGGTGATCCAGGCGGCGGTGTACGTCAAAGGGAAGGCCCAGGCGGTGAGCATGGCCGCGGCGGCCGGGCCCCTGGAGCTGAACATCATGATGCCCCTGGTGGCCTACGAGACCCTGGACTCCCTGGCGCTGCTCACGAACACGTGCCGGGTCTTCCGGGAACGCTGCGTGGTCGGGATCGAGGCGGACCCGGAGCGCTGCGCCGAGTGGATCGAGTGGAGCCTGGCCCTGGTCACCCCCCTGGCCACCCGGATCGGCTACGACAAGGCCGCAGCCCTGGCCTACAGGGCCTACCGGGAGAAGAAGAAGGTGCGCGATCTGCTCGTGGAGGAGAAGCTTCTGCCGCCCGAAGAGATCGAGGCCGTCCTGGACGCCAGGGGCATGGTCGGCGGCGCCGGGGCGTAGTCGGCGGCAGGGCCGGGGCATCCCCGGCGGCAGGGCCGGGAACGCCGCACCGGAATTGACAGCGCCGGGCGGGGCCGCTACTGTAACATGCCGGCCCGGCGGGGTCCCGTGAGGTCCTGCCGGGTCGATCGCACAGCGGGAGGAGTGGGATGAGCAGCGGGTCCGTCTACACGCACGAGTACGATGCCGTGATCGTCGGCGCGGGAGGCGCCGGCCTGTATGCCGCCCTCGAGGCCAGCCGGGTCTGCCGGACCGCGGTGGTCTCCAAGGTCCACCCCATGCGCAGCCACACCGGGGCGGCCCAGGGCGGGATCGGGGCGGCTCTGGGCAACCTCGAGGAGGACCGCCCGGAGTGGCACGCCTTCGACACCGTCAAGGGAGGGGACTACCTGGTCGACCAGGAGGCGGCGGTGATCCTGGCCGAGGACGCGGTGCGGGCGGTCTACGACCTGGAGAACCGGGGGTTGCCCTTCAGCCGTACCCCGGAGGGGCGGATCGACCAGCGGCGCTTCGGGGGCCACACCCGCAACCTGGGGGAGGCGCCGGTGCGGCGCTCCTGCTACGCCGCGGACCGCACGGGCCACATGATCCTCCAGACCCTGTACCAGCAGTGCATCAAGAACGAGGTGGCCTTCTTCGACGAGCTCTACCTCCTGGACCTGGTCCTTCAGGGCCGCAAGGTGGCCGGGGTGGTGGCCCTGGAGCTGGCCACCGGGGACCTGCACGTGTTCCACGCCCGGGCGGTGCTGTTTGCCACCGGGGGTTTCGGGCAGATGTTCCGCACGACCTCCAACGCCTTCGCCAACACCGGCGACGGCCCCGCCCTGGTGCTGCGCGCCGGGCTGCCCCTGGAGGACATGGAGTTCTTCCAGTTCCACCCGACGGGCATCCGGGGGATGGGCATCCTGATCACCGAAGGGGTGCGCGGCGAAGGGGGCATCCTGCGCAACCGCAAGGGCGAGCGCTTCATGGAGCGCTACGCCCCGACCCTCCTGGACCTGGCCCCCCGGGACATGGTCAGCCGGGCGATCATGATGGAGATCCGGGCGGGCAACGGCATCCGCGGGGACCGCAAGATCAACGACTACGTGCACCTGGACGCCACCCACCTCGGCAAGGAGGTGATCGAGGCCAAGCTCCCGGACATCGCGGATTTCTGCCGCACCTATCAGGGGATCGACCCCGCGGAGGCGCCCATCCCGGTGCAGCCCACGGCCCACTACGCCATGGGGGGCATCCCCACGGACAACCAGGGGCGGGTGCTGGCCTCTGGGGGGGCCTCTGGGGGGGCCTCCGGGGCCCCGGGAGAGCAGGCGGCCCTGGTCGAGGGGCTGTACGCCGCCGGGGAATGCGCCTGCGTGTCCGTGCACGGGGCCAACCGCCTGGGCACCAACAGCTTGGTGGACCTGGTGGTCTACGGGCGGCGGGCCGGGCAGCACATCTCCGGCTTCGTCCGGGAGGCGGAGTTCGCCCCCCTGGGCCGGGAGCCGGAGGGGCGGGCCCGGGAGCTCATCGCGCGCCTGACCGACGGCAACAAGGGCCCGCACGGCGGGCACATCCGCGAGGAGATGCGGGACCTGATGATGGAGAAGGTCGGGATCTACCGCACGGGCCCGGAGATGAAGCAGGCCGTGGAGGGGCTGCAGGCCCTGCGGGAGCGCTACGCCCAGGTCCGGGCGCAGGACCGCGCCCTGCGCTTCAACACGGACCTCCTGGAGATCCTGGAGCTGGGGAACCTCCTGGACCTGGCCCTGGTCACGGCGGCCGCGGCCGAGCACCGCACCGAGAGCCGGGGCGCCCACGCCCGGGAGGACTACCCGGAGCGCGACGACGAGCGATGGCTCAAGCACACGATGATCCGGCTCGAGGACGGGGAGACCCGGATCGACTACCGCCCCGTGGACGTGTCCCGCTGGCAGCCCAAGCCCCGGGCGTACTAGGGGCCGGGCGTACCAGGCGCGTGAGAGGAGAGACCAGGTGAAGGTGACCTTGAAGATCCAGCGCTACAACCCCGAGACCGACGAAGCGCCGCATTTCCAGGAGTACCCGGTGGAGGTGGAGCCCACCGACCGGGTCCTGGACGCCCTGATGCACGTCAAGAACTTTGTCGACGGGACCCTGGCCCTGCGGCGCAGCTGCGCCCACGGGGTGTGCGGCTCCGACGGCATGGTCATCGCCGGGCAGGAGCGCCTGGCCTGCAAGACCCTGATCCGGGACGTGGCCCAGGACGACGGGGCGGTCATCACCGTGGAGCCCCTCCGGCACCTGCCCCTGCTGCGGGACCTGATCGTGGACCAGGGGCCCTTCTTCGAACGCTACCGGCAGGTCAAGCCCTACTTCATGAACGACGAGCCGGTGGACGAGAAGGAGCGCATCCAGAGCCCCGAAGAGCGGTTGGTGTTCGACGACCCGACCAAGTGCATCCTGTGCGGCTCCTGCTACTCCGCCTGCCCGATCCTGGACGGCAAGAACCCCCTGTTCATCGGGCCCGCGGCGATCGTCCAGGGGGCGCGCTTCGTGTTCGACAGCCGCGACCGGGGCTTCGAAGAGCGCCTGGCCGTGCTCGACCATCCCGACGGGGTGTGGTCCTGCGAGAACCACTTCCAGTGCACCCGGGTCTGTCCCCGGAGCATCAAGGTCACCAAGAACATCAACCTGACCAAGCGCAAGATCACGGAGCACGGCGCAAAGGAGCGCGAGGCATGAAGATCCACGAGTACCAGGCCAGGGAGCTCCTGGCGCAATACGGAATCCCGGTCCCGCCCGGCCGAGTGGCCTCGGATCCGCAAGGGGCCGTGCAGGCCGCCCAGGAGATCGGCCTGCCGGTGGTGATCAAGGCCCAGGTGCTCGTGGGCGGGCGGGGCAAGGCCGGAGGGGTCAAGCTGGCCGCGAGCGAGGCCGAGGTGCGCGAGCGCGCCCGGGAGATCCTGGCCTTGAAGATCAAGGACATCCCGGTGGAGAAGGTGCTGGTGGTCAAGGCGGTGGAGATCCGCAAGGAGTACTACCTGGCCGTGACGGTCGATCGGGGGGCCAAGAGGGCGGTCTGCATCCTGAGCGCCGCCGGGGGGGTGGACATCGAGGAGCTGGCGGTGCGGGAGCCGGAGAAGATCCTGACGGCCGGTTTCGACCCCCTGGGGAGTCCCGAGAAGGCGCCGCTGCGCAAGGCCCTCGGCAAGGCCTTTCCCAAGGGGCAGGTCGAGCAGGCCTTGGAGACGGTCCTGGCGATGTACCGCCTCCTGGTGGACAAGGACTGCTCCCTGGTCGAGATCAACCCGTACGTGGAGACGGCGGGAGGGGAGCTCCTGGCTGCGGACGCCAAGATCAACTTCGACGACAACGGGCTGCCCCAGCACCCGGAGCTGGAAGCCCTCCGTAACCCGGAGGAGTACAGCCCGGAGGAGATCGAGGCCCGCGAGGCGGGCTTGAGCTTCGTGAGCCTGGACGGGGACATCGGCTGCATCGTCAACGGCGCCGGGCTCGCCATGGCCACCATGGACCTGATCAAGCTCTTTGGCGGACAGCCGGCCAATTTCCTGGACGTGGGGGGAAGCTCCAGCCCCGAGAAGGTGCTCACGGCCCTGCGGATCCTCACCCGCAACGACAAGCTCAAGGCCATCCTGATCAACATCTTCGGGGGCATCACCCGCTGCGACGACATCGCCCGGGGCATCCTGATGGCCCGGGAGCAGATCGAGCTGCCGGTGCCCCTGGTGATCCGCCTGATCGGGACCAACCAGAAGGAGGGCCGGGCGCTGCTGGAGGAGGCGGGGCTGGCGGCCGCCGACGAGATGACCGACGCGGTCGACAAGGTGCTGGCCGCGGCCAGGACGGGAGCGTAGAGCATGGCCATACTGATCAACCGAGACACCAAGGTCCTGGTGCAGGGCATCACCGGGCGCGACGGCTCCTTCCACACGGCGGGCATGTTGGAGTACGGCACCCGAGTGGTCGGGGGGGTGACCCCGGGCAAGGGGGGACAGGAGGTGCACGGTCTGCCGGTGTTCGACACCGTCAAGGAGGCGGTGGCCGCCACCGGGGCGGACAGCTCCGTGATCTTCGTGCCGGCGCGCTTCGCCGCCGCCGCCATGCGGGAGGCCGCGGACGCGGGTCTGCCCCTGGTGGTCTGCATCACCGAGGGGGTGCCGGTCATGGAGATGGTCGGCACCTACGCCTACATGCGGGAGCGGGGCGTGCGTCTGATCGGGCCCAACTGCCCGGGGTTGATCACCCCGGGGCAGTGCAAGATCGGGATCATGCCCGGCCACATCCACGCCCCCGGCGGCATCGGGGTGATCTCCCGAAGCGGCACCCTGACCTAC
>JAFGFV010000614.1 GCA_016930895.1 Spirochaetales bacterium
ATGCAGTCCGGGGTCATGGCCCTCTACGGGCAGCAGCAGCACCGGGGCTTCATGCTCGGCCTGGAGTACGTCTCCGGCGGCCAGAAGGACGCCGCGGGCCGCTTCGTGGTGGCCGGTCGCCCGGTGGAGCTGATCCTCAGGGACACGGAGGGCAATCCCCAGAAGGGCACCCAGCTGGCCCGGGAGCTGATCGAGTCGGAGGGGGTGGAGCTGCTCCAGGGTCCGGTGAGCTCCGCCGTGGCTGCGGCTCTCACCACGGTCGCCGAGGAGTACGAGATCATCCTCATGGTCGACCCCGCGGCTTCCGCGTTCATTACCGGCAAGTACTTCAATCCCTACGTGTTCCGCACCGCCCGGACCAACTACGACGACACCCTGATCATCGCCAAGTACCTGGTCGAGAACGTGGGGAAGACCTTCGCCCACATCGGCGTGGACAATGCCTTCGGACGAGGCAGCGGCGAGGCTCTGGCCTACTCCGTCGGCCAGTACGGCGGGCGGGTCATCGCGGACATCTACGCCCCCTTTGCCACCACGGACTTCACCCCCTACATCCAGCAGGCCATCGGGTCCGGGGCGGCCTGTCTGTTCCTGACCTGGGCTGGCACCGGGTACGTGACCCTGTTTCAGCAACTGGCCGACCTGGGGGCCCTGGAGAAGATGCAGGTGGCCACCGGCTACGGGGACAACGCCTCCTTTGCCGCGGTCTACGGGGCGGCGATGGGGCAGATCGGGCTGAACGTGTATCACTACACGGCGCCCAAGAACCCCATCAACGACTGGCTGGTCAAGCGGCACGCCGAGGAGTACAAGGAGCCGCCGGACCTGTTCACCGCCGGCGGGATGGCCTCCGCCATCGCCCTGGCCGAAGCCCTGAAGAAGACCGGGGGCAACGCGGACGCCCAGGCCATGATCGCCGCTCTGGAGGGGCTCAAGTTCGAAGGGCCCAAGGGCACGTACTACATTCGCCCGGAGGACCACGTCTGCCTGCAGCCCATGAACATCCTCAAGCTGGTCAACCTGAACCCGGACCTCGACGGGGACGGAGTCATGGAGTACAAGTTCTTCGAGACCGTGTACGTGTCCCGGTACGACGAGCTCAAGGTGCCCTGTACCCTGGAAGGGGCCTACGCGGCGCGCTGCGGCGGTCTGCCCAAGCCGTAAGCCCCGGCGGACGGCAAGACTCCAGTTGGGGGACGCCCGCACGATCAGCGGGCGTCCCCGTTAGGAACGAGCATGAGCGATGAGGCAGTTGCGATCCTCGAGGCCAGAGACCTCCGCAAGGAGTTTGGCGGCCTGGTGGCGGTGGACGACGTGTCGATCCGGATCCGGCCGCGGAGCCTGCATTCGATCATCGGTCCCAACGGAGCCGGCAAGACCACCCTGTTCAACCTCCTGAGCGGAAGCATGGCCCCGACGCGCGGACGAGTCTTCCTGAGAGAGCGGGAGATCACCGGCCTGCCCGCGCACCGGCTGGCGCACCTCGGCCTGGGCCGCTCCTACCAGATCACCAACATCTTTCCCCACCTCAGCGTGCTGGAGAATCTGCGGATCGCCGCCCAGGCAAGGGGACGGGACTCCTTCCGCCTGCTGCGCCGCTACGACGCCTTCGAGCGCTACCTGGAGCGGGCCCGGGACGTGATCGCCCAGGTGGGGCTTTCCGGGCGCGAAAACGTCCCCGCCCTGGCCCTGCCGCACGGGGACAAGCGCAAGCTGGAGCTCGGAATCATGCTGGCCGGCGATCCCGAGGTCCTGCTGCTGGACGAGCCCACGGCAGGGATGTCTTCGGATCAGGTGCCGGGGCTGCTCGAGATCATCCACAAGATACGGGAGAGCGGCGAGCGCACCGTGGTCCTGGTCGAGCACCGCATGGACGTGGTGATGAGCATCTCCGACGTGATCACGGTCATGCACCAGGGCAGCATCCTGGCGGAGGGCTCCCCGGAGGCGATCGCCGCGGACCCCCAGGTCCAGAGCGCCTACCTCGGGGCGCTGTACGGGGACTTCGGGCTGGAGGGCACCGGGGCATGAGCAACATCCTGGAAGTCGAAGCGATCCACACCTACATCGGCCAGTACCACATCCTGGAGGGCGTCAGCCTCCAGGTCCCGGCCCGGGGCATCACGGTGCTCCTGGGACGCAACGGGGCGGGCAAGACCACGACCCTCCGGTCCATTCTCGGGCTCACGCCCCCCCGGGAGGGGCGGATCCTCTTCGAGGGCAAAGAGATCCAGGGGCGCCGGGCCTTCGAGGTGGCCGCCCTGGGGATCGGGTACGTCCCGGAGCACCGGGCCATCTTCCGCAACCTCTCGGTGGCCGAGAACCTGCGCATCGCCGAGCGAAAGGCGGGAGACCTGGAGCGAAAGGCCGACTTCATCTTTGGGCTCTTCCCTGACCTGAAGCGCCTGTACAAGCTTTCGGGGGACCACCTGTCGGGAGGACAGCAGCAGATGCTGGCCGTGGCCCGGGCCCTCGTGGCTGACAACAAGCTGCTCCTGATCGACGAGCCCAGCGAGGGGCTGGCGCCGATCCTGATCGAGCAGCTCATGGAGGCGATCCGCCAGCTGGCCGCCGCCAGCACCGTGCTCCTGGTCGAACAGAACTTCATCATGGCCAGCCGCCTGAGCGAGGCCTACTACATCATCGATGACGGCCGGGTGGCCCACCAGGGAGCCATGACGGACCTGCTGGCCGACAAGGGGCTCATCCACCGCTACCTGGGCGCGGCGGTGCGCGGGGGCTTCACCCGGCAGCGGGGCCGGGGGCAGCGCTCATGAGCCGAAGCTTCTGGAAGAAGAACCAGGCCGGTCTGATCGTGGCGGTCATTCTCGTGGCCTTCGTCTGGATCGGCTGGACCACCATGGGCCAGACCACGTTCGTCCAGACCGCCCTGTCGGGGCTGACCCTGGGCTCCCTGTACTTCATGGTCGCTTCGGGGCTGACCCTGATCTTCGGCCTCATGCACGTGCTCAACTTCGCCCACGGC
>JAFGFV010000118.1 GCA_016930895.1 Spirochaetales bacterium
CGCCCCGCCGATGGCGGTCTGGTACACCTGGTCGCCGGTCTGCTTGGGGGTCATGCCCATCTTGGGCTTGATGATGTGCAGGGACAGGGGCCGCTCCTCCACACCCAGGAGCTTGCGGATGCCGGGTACCCCGAACTTGGGGCCCTTGAAGTTCTTGACCATCTCCTCGGGCAGGAACACGTCCAGGAGCCGGATGTCGTCGGAATAGGCGAAGCAGTTGCCGGCTATGGACAGGAGCATCATCGGCACGTTGTCGTTCCAGGCGTTGATCGGGAAGGCCAGCTGGATCACGGCGCTCCTGCGGTACTCGTCGTCGGTGGGCAGCTCGAAGTAGCCCACCACTTTGCCGGAGAGGTGCGCGCGTAGATCCTCGCTATCCTCCTCCACCTTCTCCCAGGAGCCGGTGGAGCCTTCGACGGCCATGGCCTCGATGAGCTTGAAGTGGTCGATGAAATCGACCCCCGGCAGCCGATCACTGATGCGGTAGGTGGCCACGATGTGTGTCTTCAGGTCGATCCCGTCCAGGGCGTTCTGGAAGATGATCGGGTCATGAACTCGTTCCATGTGTCTCTCCTCGTTGTGAAGTGATGCTGTTTGCAGGGGACGGATCCCCGTTTTTCCGGTTTCGATACGAGCGCACCCGCAGGCTGCGCTGCACGCTTGCCTCGATGCTCTGGACTTCCTGGACCACGCGTTCCTCGCTCCGGGAGGCCACCAGCACGAAGAGGGCCCGCAGGATGGCCAGCTGGGCCACCATCGAGTTGGACTGGGCCACGTGCACCCGAGGCTCCTGGCAGGCGGTGATCAGGGCGGCGTCCACGAGCTCGCGGAGGGGTGAGCGGGGGTAGTTGGTGATCCCAACCGCGAAGGCGCCCTTCTCCCGGGCCTGGCGCACCGACTCGAGCACGGCCCGGGTGCGTCCGGAGTGGGTCAGCCCCACCACCACGTCGCCACCCCGCACGTGCCCGGTGCTCACCAGCATGGCGTAGGGGTCGATGATGGCCCTGGCGTTGAAGCCCAGGTGGGTGAACATGATCTCCCCGAGGTTGGCCACGCCGCCGGACCCGCCCAGCCCCAGCAGCACGAGCTGCCCCGCTCCCGCGATGCGACCGGCCACGGTCTTCATGGCCTCGAAATCCACCGCCGTCTCGGTGCTCTGGAGATTGGCCACGGCCTCCGAGAAGGCCTTGCGGATGGTAAGCTCCGGGTCGTCGTCCGGGCGGAAGATCGGCAGAACCAGGTCCGGCTCGTACTCCAGCTCCCGGGAGAGCCCTATCTTCAGGCTCTGGAAGCTGTCGTAGCCGATCTTCTTGCAGAAACGGGAGATCGAGGCGACGGAGGCCCCGGTCTGTCGGGCATACTCATCGATGGGGGCATCGAGGCCCTCCAGGTCCAGGGACATCAGGTAGTCGGCGATGCGCCGCTGGATGGGCTTGAGGTCGCGGTAGATGGACTGCAGGTTCCCCCGCACTGACATGCGCACAGCGTACGAAAATGGTTTCCTTTTGTCAACAAACACTGACACAAGAATGCAAGATATTTTCTCCACGGCGACGGCCCGGGCCCCGATCAGATATATGCATCAGATCGCCGGTTTTGTGTATTTCCATTCCCGGCGGTTCTGGTATGCTGGGGAGCATCACGCGGTACTGCGGGATTCCCAGAACACAGGGGGGACAAGATGGAGCTGAAACCGTTTGCCGGCGAACCGGACATCGAGCGGCTGTTCGCCGCTTTCAAGCACAAGAGGGTCGACCGGGTGCCGAACTTCGAGGTCCTGATCGAGGACAAGCACGTGGAGAAGCTGCTGGGGCGCTTCGCGGGCAACACCCTGTCCTACGGCGGTGACCCGGCCAAGGGCGTGGAGGAGTCCGAGGGGGCCCGGCCGATGTACCCGAAGGACTACATCGAGCTCTGCAAGCTGATTGGCCAGGACGCGATCATCGTAGAGGCCATCTGGACCCCCTTCAAGCACCGGAAAGCCGACGGCAGCGCCGGCGGCCTGGTGGCGGACCGGAGCATCAAGAGCCTCAAGGACTTCCGGAGCAAGGTGGTGCTGCCCGGCGACGAAGACATCGAGGCCAAGATGGTGTACGTGAGAGAATACCGGAAGGCCATCGACGAGTCGGGGAGCAGGATCGGCTTCTGCGTGCTCATGGCCGCCTACTTCCAGACCCTCTACGAGTTCGTGATCGGCCTGGAAGACACCATGACCCTGGTGTACGAAGAGCGGGACTTCATCGAGGAGCTCCTGGAGATTTCAACCGAGTATTGGGTCAGGTTCGCCAAGGCCGCGGTGGACAATGGGGTGGACTTCATCTGGACCGCCGACGATGTGGCCTTCAAGACCGGGCTGTTCCTGCCCCCCAAGCTCATGCAGGAGATCTGGGCCCCCCGCCTCAGGCGGATCCACGAGCCGGCCCTCTCCGCCGGCAAGCCGGTGATGTTCCACTCGGACGGCAACATCAGCGACCTGGTGCCCATGCTCCTCGATGCGGGAGTGAGTTGCGTGCATCCCTGCGACCCCTACGGGGTGGACTACCGGGAGTTCAAGAAGAGGTTCGGGGCCCACCTGTGCATGGCCGGCAACATCGACATCGAGTTTCCCCTGGCCCACGGCACCCCCGAAGAGGTCCGGGAGGACGTGCGCA
>JAFGFV010000119.1 GCA_016930895.1 Spirochaetales bacterium
CTGGCCAGCTTTGCCTTCGGGGGGTGGGTCGACTACCGTGAACTGCTTTGCGAAGGCATCACGACGATCACTCCGGGGGAGATCGAGTTCGCGGCCTCGGCGGGCTACGTGTTCAAACTGGTGGCCAGCGCCTCCGTGACGGCCGGGGCCCCGAGCGTCAGCGTGTTTCCCGCGCTGCTGCCCCGGGACCACCCGCTGGCAGCGGTGCGCAACGAGGTCAACGCCGTGTTCGTGGAATCCGACTTCATGGGTGCCGGTCTGTTCGTGGGCAAGGGGGCCGGGGGGGACCCCACGGCCTCCTCGGTCGCGTCGGACCTGGCGGACCTGGCCCAGGGGCTGCGCACGGGCCGGGGACCCGCGGGAGCGGGCTTCGATGCTTCCCGCAAGCTCGGGCTCTACCCCCGGGAAAAGCTCGAGCACCGGCTGTTCTTCCACTTTATCACGGAGAACCGTCCGGGCATCTGGGCCACCGTGACCGGCGGGCTCGCCGAACAGTCGATCAACATCGAGTCCGTGCACCAGCAGTGGAAGGACCGCTCCAAGCCGTCGGACCTGTACATCCTGGTGGACGAGGCGGAAGAGACGCAGGCCCAACAGGCCCTGGAGCGCCTGCGCAAGGCAGACGGCATCTACCCGGAATCCCGGTACTACCGAGTGCTTCCGGCCTGAGTCTGCGCCGGAAGGTCGCCCGCGAGAACCGAGCGGGCCAATTAGGGAGGCACAAGGTGGTGGTCTTGCGTGTGCTGAACACGATTGCACTCTGCTATCTGCTGCTGATCAGCCTGCGGATCATCCTGTCGTGGATGCACCGCCCGGCGGCCGGAAGAGCCCGGGAGCTCTTGGTTCGAGTCACGGAGCCGTATCTGGCCTTTTTCCGGCGCGTGCGCTTCCTCCGGCCGCGTTCCGCGGCCGGAATCCTGGACCTGTCGCCGGTCGCTGCCATCCTGGTGCTGGTGATGGCGATCGACCTGCTGGGCGCCCTGGTGCGTTTCGGACAGCTCCGCGTGGGCAATTTCCTGTCAGCCTTGGTCGGCGCGCTGTGGTCTGGCGTTTCCTTCCTCGCCCTCCTGCTGCTGGTCATCCTGATCGTGCTGATGCTGACCCTTCGCCGCAGCGCGGCGAAGCCCCTGATCCAGACCCTGTCGGCCCTGGCACAGCCCGTGGTCGAGGCGCTGGGCCTGCGGATCGCCGCCCTGTTCTCTCCGCGCCGGCGCCTCGGGGCGATGCAGGTGCTGCTGATCACCGCGGCCGCCCTGATCCTCCTGCTGATCGGCGGAAGAGCCCTGGTGGCCCTGCTGCAGCCGGTCCTGCAGAGCTTGCCTTTCTAAGCGCCCCATGAGCGGGGTAGAGCTGACGGCTCCCGTCACGGCCTTGCGAGGGGCCGGCCCGGCAGCGGCCGAGCGCCTGGACAGGCTGGGGATTCGGAGCGTCCGGGACCTGCTCCTGCATTTCCCGAGGGAGTACCAGGACCGTCGTCGCGCGGTGCCGCTGGCGGAGGCCCATCGGCACGAGCGGGCCAGCGTGCTCGTGCGCGTCCACTCCCGCGGGTGGGTCGGCGGGCGACAGTGGCCGCGGTCGCAGGGGCTGCTGAAGGTCACGGTCCAAGACGACTCCGGCCGGGCCAGCCTCCTGTGCTTCGGACGGTCGTACCTGCACGCCGTCCTGGTCCCCGGAAGGCGCTTCTGGGTGTACGGGGCGTTCCGACCGCAGCGTGGGCAGCTGCAGGCCTCCAGCTTCGAAGTGGAGGAATCCGAGGGCCCGGAGGCGGCGTCGAGCTTCGGGAGGATTCTGCCCGTTTACCCCCTGACCGAGGGGCTGCAGCAGCGACAGCTCCGGCAGCTGGTGGCCCGGGCCCTGTCCCTGCCGGCGCTGGGTTCCGAGGAGGAACTGCCGCGGGAGCTGCTGCAACGGCGCGGGCTCCCGGGCAGGGGCGAGGCCCTGCGGGGCCTGCACTTTCCGGATTCCTGGGAAGAGCTGGAGCGGGCACGGCGGCGGCTGGTATACGAGGAGTACCTGAACGAGCAGCTGGAGCTCGGCAGGAGCCGCAGGAGGCGCCTGGCGCTCCGGCGGCGCCGGGAACCGTCCCGGGGAAGACTCGAGAAGGCCCTGCTCGCCCGGCTTCCCTTCGCCCTGACCCCGGATCAGGGCCGGGTGCTCGCGGAGATCGAAGCGGACCTGGCCGCCCCCACCCCCTCCGCGCGCCTGCTCCAGGGGGAGGTGGGCAGCGGCAAGACCCTGGTCGCCCTCCTGGCCGCCCTGGGAGTCATCGAGAGCGGCGAACAGGTGGCCTACCTGGCGCCCACCGAGCTCCTGGCGCGCCAACAGGCCGAGACGGCCGCGCGGCTCCTGGAGCCGCTCGGAGTGAGCGTGGCTCTGCTGTCGGGGAGCGTCCCGGGGCCGGCCCGGGAGCAGCTGCTCGGCAACCTGGCGGGGGGAGCGATCCAAATGCTGGTGGGCACCCACGCGGTCTTCTCCGAGGACGTGCGCTACCGGCGTCTGGGGCTGGTGGTGGTCGACGAGCAGCACCGCTTCGGGGTGCGGCAGCGGCAGGCGCTGATGGACAAGGGGGAGCACCCGGACCTGCTGCTCATGAGTGCCACCCCGATTCCCCGGACCCTGGCCCTGACGGCCTTCGGAGACCTGGAGATCTCGGAGATCCGGCAGCTGCCGCCGGGGCGCAAGGCCGTGATCACCCACCTGACCCGCCAGGGCAACGAGGCCCGGGTGTATGAGCGGGTGCGGCAGGAGGTCGCCGCGGGCGGGCAGGCCTACTTCGTCTATCCGCTGATCGAGGAGTCAGAGGTCCTGAGGCTCAAGAACGCCGAAGGCATGTATCAAACCCTGCGGTCCAAGGTGTTTCCGGACCTCCGCCTGGCCCTGATCCATTCGCGGCTGCCGGAAGAGGATAAGACCGCCGCCATGTCGGCCTTTGCCGCGGGGGCGGTGGACATGCTGGTAGCCACGAGCGTCATGGAGGTCGGCGTGGACGTGCCGGCGGCGACCTGTCTGGTCGTCGAGCACGCGGAGCGTTTCGGCCTGTCGACCCTCCACCAGCTGCGCGGGCGGGTTGGCCGCGGCCAGAGGCAGTCCTACGCCTTCCTGGTCTACAGCCGCGATCTGACCGAGAGCGGGATCCGGCGCCTGAAGGCCATCATGAGCACGACCGACGGCTTCCGCCTGGCCGAAGAGGACCTGCGGATTCGGGGGCCCGGGGAGCTGCTGGGCTTGAGGCAGGCGGGATACCTGCGTTCGGGGCTGGCGGACCCCCAGAGGGATTGGGAAACCTTGCTCGAGGCCCGGGCGGACGCGGCGGACATCCTGGAAGAGGACCCGGATGAGGCGATGGTCTGAGCAGGGGTTCATGTGAGGAGGAGCCGGTGAGAGTCACGGGCGGTATTTACAAAGGAAGAAACGTGGCCTGCCCCCCGGGGGTGATCCGGCCTGCCATGGACCGGATGCGGGAGTCCCTGTTTGCCATCTTGGGCAGCCTGGAGGGGCTGTCCTTTCTGGACCTGTATGCAGGCTCGGGGATCGTGGGCATCGAGGCCGCCTCCAGGGGCGCGGCGGAGGTCGTGTTCGTGGAGAAGGACCCTCGCAAACGAAGCGTCCTCCGGAGAAACGTGGCATTTCTGACCCAGCCGGTGGAGCTGTGCTTCGTGCCCGTGGAGCGCTACGTCAGGAGCGTCCGTCGCTGCTTCGATCTCATCTTCCTCGACCCTCCCTACAATCAGCCCGGCACCCTGGAGGTGCTGACCGCGATCTCCTCCCGGGGCTTGCTGCAGAGCGCCGGCAGCTCGCGAAGCGCCGGGACCCTCATCACCCACATGCCCAAGGAAGAGCTGCCTCCCGAGCGGGTGGGCTCGCTCGTCCTCCAGGATCGCCGGGTGTACGGCCGCGCGGTCCTGAGCTTCTACCGGACAACTTGACACTGGGGACGGACTTTGTTATGTTGGCCTGACTCCAACTAGGCAGGAGAGAACGCCTCTGTAGCTCAGCCGCAGTCCTGTAATTACTTGTTGACAAACGAATAAATTGGACTTATACTCTTCCTATAGACGTTTTTGGACAAAACGTCAGGGAGGAGCCAATGGCCAGACCCAGAAAGGACTACCGCCTCACCAAGAACCAGAATGGCAATTTCTACTACCGGCTTCCTGGCGGCAAGTGGAAATCGACCGGCAAGAAGACTGAGATCGAGGCGGCGGTCTACGTTGACCGCATCTTGCGGGGGGAGCCGCAGGCGGTTCGCGAGGATAAGACTCTGCGTGAGTTCTTGGAGCCCTATTTCGGCCCGGACTGTCCTCACGTCAAGCGCGTCCGAACCGACGGGAAGAGCTTCGGCGAGGCCCACCGGAAAGCCATGAAGTCTCAACTCAACCGCAAGGTACTTACGGACACGATAGCCGACCGAATGATCAGTTCACTCAAGGCGGGTGATTTTGAGGATTTCAAGGCACGGCTCAAACAAGAGCGACTTGAGGAATTACGACTCAAGGACCCCGAACTCCAGGAGACCGACGGCACCTATCGAGGCGTCAACCAGGTGCTCCAGGCGCTCAAGACCGCTTTCGCCGAAGCGGTGCACCGGAAGGACCTTCTCGAGAATCCGCTCATCGGAGTTGGGCGGATTTCGTACCACAAGAACGAGTCCGGCACGTTCACCAAGGAAGAGATCCTTACGATGTTTGGCTCCTGCCCCGGACCTTGGGCGGATGCCGAAACTCACTGCGCATTCCTGACCATGTATACTCTTGGTCTCCGACGGGGCGAACTCCAGGGCTTGAGGTGGGGCGCGGTTGACTTCGACGCTCATGAGGTGCACGTTGTCGAGGCGCTCGTCGACGGCCGGCGA
>JAFGFV010000615.1 GCA_016930895.1 Spirochaetales bacterium
GATCACCATCACGGTGGCCATCCGGGCGATCGAGAACTGCAGGTCCCGTCCGGCCACGAGCAGCCAGGCCAGAAGCGTGGCCACCCCAGCGGTGATCGCGACGATGGTGAGCCAGAAGGCCGCCCGGTCGGCCAGGCCCTGAGTGCGGCTCTTGGCCGCCTGGGCCGTTCGGACCAGGTCGATCACCTGGGCGAGGTAGCTCTCCTCACCCGTGCTCTGCACCTCGACCTCCAGCATTCCGTCGCCGTTGATCGAGCCACCGATCAGCCTGTCGCCTTCGGATTTTTCCACGGGCCGGGACTCGCCGGTGAGCATGGCCTCGTCGGCGTAGCTGTGCCCGCCCACGATCAATCCGTCCGAGGGGACCTTCTCACCGGGCTTGATCACCAGGATGTCGGATTTGGCCACCTCGGAGAGGGGCACTTCCTCGATTTCTTCCCCCCTCTTGCGGTGCGCGGTGTCCGGCATGAGCCGGGCCAGCTTCTCGAGGGCGCTGGAGGCGCCCGCGACGGAACGCATCTCGATCCAGTGGCCGGCCAGCATGATGTCCACCAGTGTGGCCAGCTCCCAGAAGAAGGGCTGCCCCTCCAGGCCGAAAGTGACTCCCGCGCTGTACAGGTACGCCACAGAAATGGCGACTCCGATCAGGGTCATCATGCCCGGCCGCTTCTCGCCGACTTCCTCGACCAGGCCCTTGAGGAAAGGCCAACCCCCGTAGAAGAACACGAAGCTGGACAGGCCGAAGAGGATGTAGCTGGCCCCCGGAAACGCAACCCGAAAGCCCAACAGCTGTTGTAGCAGCGGCGAGAGCACGAGGATGGGAGCGGTAACGGCCGTGGCAAGGTAGAATCGCCGCCGGAAATCCCGGATCATCATCCGGTGGTGCGCGCTGTGGTCTCTGTGACCACCGTGGTCGCCGTGGACAGCGCCGTCGCTGTGGCCCGCGGCCTCCCCTCCCCCGCCGGAACGCCCTCCCCCGTGCTCATCGCCCGGCGGCTGTGTCACTCGTCCCATCGCTCCTCCCGACTCCCTTCCAGGTCCCGCTCGATCTGTTCGCGGTCCCGGTGACGTGTTTCGGCCGGAGCAGGAGGTCGTCCGTCGATACGTACCTCCCGCTCGGCCGGCTTTACCCTCTCCGGCATCGAAGCAACTCGGCGGGGCGGCCGCCGCCGCATGGCAGAGAGACAGACCGAGTGCGCGAGCATGCTCGCGCAAGTTACCGCGACATGCGCTGCACTCTGCGGCGCTGCCATAGTACGGCGGTCCGCCTCGACACTGCCAGCCCTCTCTCCGGCTCGGCGCTTGACCCCGATGCGGGACCGGCGGTGTTGGCCGCGTCTACCGCTTCCCTGCCAGGGACCGCTGGAGAAGCCCTTTCAGCTCCCGTCTGATCTCCTCGTAGCCCTGGAGGAGCACGCCGTCAAACAGCGCTGCCGGGTAGGCCCTCTCCTCGGCCCCGATCTCTTCGAGCCTCCGCTCGTACAGGCCCACGATTCCTGGATGGCTCAGGTCGCGCCGCTCGGCTTCGATCCGGGCGCCCAGCTCCTCCTGCCACAGCCAGACTTTCCCCCGGATGAAGGTTTCGCAAGCCTTGCAGTCAGGATCGAAGAAGAACTCGAAGGACAGTTGCAGCTCCTGATCAGCGGCAGCCGGCGGCTCCATCGCAGGGGGCACAGCCGGGGCCGGGGCCATCACAGCGCCCGACCCGCCAAGCTCCGCGCGGGCCACGCGTCCGACGACTTCGAAGACCCCCCGTCCGGCGCTTCCGCCTTCCTCTGATCGGACGATCGCCCTGATCCGCACTTCCCCCTGGTCCCCGGAAGGGTCGTAGCACATCGTGATGCCGCTCTGGCCGCCCAGGGGAGGCTCCAGCCGTTCCGGAGCGACGGACAGGCAGTCGCATGTGCTCACGAAGCTCGCCGCGCTCCCCCGCCGCCCGGGGAGCGCGACCGCTATCGCCCGCATCAACGGGGCCGCGGCCGAAACCGTGCCGAAGTCCCACGTGTCGGGCTGGAGCGTAGCCTGGGCTCGTCTCCCGCAGGCGGACAGAGCCAGGAGCGCCTGCCCCCGGCCCCTTGGGCCCCTCCTTCCTGCCCGGGCCAGCCCGGGTCATCCCGCTCCTGAACCACCCCGGCTCCCGTGCACGAACGGGCGGGCCGCGGCTCAGCCGGGGGAATGCTCCCGCACGAACTCCAGGACCTTGGCCTTGATCTGGTCCCGGATCTGCCGAACCTTCGCCAGCTTCTGCTCATGCGTGCCGGAGACCTGGGAAGGATCGTCGAAGGGCCAGTGCAGGCGCTGGACCGGCCCGGCGGCGGGAAAGACCGGACAGCGCTCGGAGGCCTCCTTGCTGCACACGGTGATCACGTACTCGTAGCCCCGGCCCTGCTTGTAGAACTCGAACGCGCTGTTGGTCTTCTTGTCGGAAATGTCGATCCCTTCTTCGTTCATGACCTCGGCCGCCAGGGGGTTGATCGCTCCCGGCTCCAATCCCGCGCTTTCGACTTCGAAGCGCTCGGCACCGAATTTCCTCAGGTATTCCTCGGCCATCTGACTGCGGGCGCTGTTGTGCACGCAGATGACGAGCACCTTCTGCTTCATCTCTTGTCTCCTTACATCACGATCGTGAGCACGGCCAGGCCGGCGAACAAACCCGCCAGGGCCAGCTTGACCGCCCCCATCCGCCTCTGGAAGAGCGCGGTCAAGCCTTTCAGACTCAAACCCGCGAAACTCAGGCCGAACACGACCAGGAGGGGCACGATGAACCCCAGGTTGTAGATCAGGAGGTACAGGTAGCCTCTCAGCGCCCGCCCGGAGCGCACCGTGTAGGCGATGGTGGGCAGGTACACCTGCCCGGTGCAGGCCAGCTCAAAGACCGCCACCAGGAAGCCGAGCACGATGGCGCTTCCGACCAGGGCCCCGGAGCGGGTCCGGGCCTTGATCGAGATGTGGATCCGGCGCTTCATGGCCGCGGGAAGCTGGAGAAGGATCTTGCCGGTCTTGCCCTGACGGATGAGCAGGTAGTCGTAGAGACTCAAGGCAGCGAAAGCCGCCAGCACGGCGACCAGCGCCCAGCGGATGATCTGGGCTACCAGGTAGAAGGAGCTGGCGTAGCGCAGGGCGTTCAGGAAGCCCAGCCCGATGAGATAGTAGGTCACGAAGACGCTGGCCGCGTAGAACAGGCCGAGGATGAGGAGCTCGCGGCGGGTCTTCCCGGCCACGGCCAGGGCCGAGATCAGGAAGATCAGGGTCGTGAAGGCGCAGGGGTTGATCCCGTCCAGGAGCCCGGCGGCGACGACCGGGAGGACGGTCAGGTCCGCCGTCCTCGCGCTACGGCCGGCGCCGGCGGTGCCCTCCCCTCCCGCGGCCTGCCCTGCCCCGGCTCCGGTTGCCTGCTGGTCTGCGAGCTCGACGATCAGCTCGCGGAACTTGGCCTCGATTTCCCGGTCGCCCTGCAGCACCCGCCCACCGGCGACGATGGCGGGATAGGCTCGCTCCTCCTCCCCGAGCCTTTCGAGCTGCGCCAGATAGGCCCGGTAGGTGCTCGGCTCGAAGATGTCGCGCCGCTCGATACTCAGGGATACGCCCAGCTCCCGCTCCAGTCGGGGAACCTCCTCGGCCAGAAAACGCTCGCAGCTCCTGCACCCCGGGGAATGGTAGTACGACACAGACAGCGCGGCGCCGGCGGCCCCGGTGGCGGATGCACCGACCACCCCCGCCGGGTCATCCGCAGCCGCAGGCCGCACCTCCCCGGACACCCGGAAAAGGCCCTTCTCCAACCCCGGCGCCGTGCTGCGCACGATGTAGTCCATGTCGATGGCGCCGGCGTAACCTGCCGGGTCGAAGGTGAGGACGAACGCCTCCGCCCCGCCGGAGGCGATCTCCGCCTGGCCCGGCTCTACGTACAGACAGTCGCAGGTGGGGACGAAGGAAACCCGCACCCCCTCAGGCCCCTCGTTCTGGACCCGCACCTCCTGTTGGATCGGCTCGGCGTCGCTGATGCTCCCGAACCCCCACTGTGCAGGCAGGAAGGTCAGCCCATCGGAGGCGCGCGCCGGCCCGACCACGACCGTGGCGAACAGCAGGGGCAGCAGTGCGAGGGGACGCGTCCGGCGCATCACTCTCCCCCGGGGGAGCGCTCCAGGCGCCGGAGGAGCAGCTCCCGGAACTCCTGCTCGACTTCCTCCTCCCCCTGGAGGACCGTTCCGTCGAACACGACGGTAGGATAGGCCCGCTCTTCCTCGCCCAGGGCCTCCAGCAGGCGCAGGTGCGATTCCTGGACGCCGGGTTGGTCGATGTACCGCTTTTCGACCCGCAGTCGGATGCCCAGCTCCTGCTGCAGGGCGATCATCTGCCGCACCAAGAAGAGCTCGCAGCCCTTGCAGCCAGGGTCATAGACGTACTCGAAGGTGAACAGGGGCCGCTCGGAGGCCAACGACTCCGGCCGCTCGGGCCGACCGCCTCCCTCTGCGGACGCGCCCTCGGACGGGGCTTCGCGGGCAATCACACTCCCGTACACGGGCAGCATCCGACGCTCGGCCTCCCTGCCCTCGCCGGCACGCACGATGACCTGCATCCGCACCTCCCCCTCGTCGCCGGAGGGGTCGTAGCGCAGCCTGATGCTCTGCC
>JAFGFV010000616.1 GCA_016930895.1 Spirochaetales bacterium
AACCTGCAGTCGCTGTTCCGCCTGGGCCTGCTGTCCAACCCCGCCATGCTGTGGGCGGTGGGAGGGACCTTCGGGCTCCAGCTCGCGGTGATCTACGTGCCGTTCCTCCAGGGCTTCTTCAGGACCGTGCCGCTCGACGCCGGACAGCTCGGGTTCTGCGCCCTGCTGAGCCTGACCATGGTGGCCGCCCTGGAAGCGGCCAAGGCCATCGGCAGGGGCCGGCTCCGGGGAGCCCAGGCGAACGCACGCGACTGAGCAGCCCGGGAGAGTCCGACCTGTGGCCCGGAGCTCTGGCATCTTTCGCGGAGTCTAGTTATATTCGAATATAGTGGAATGCGCATAGAAGGAGGGCTACCGGCATGGCCCGCATCACGGTTGATTCAGGAATTTGCGGCTTCAGCACGACCATCACCACGACCTCCGAAGACCGCCAGCACGTGAGAATTTCGTACAAGACCAATTGCCCGCATGCCGCCAAGGCATGCGAAGCGCTTACCGAAGTCGACGCCTTCCAGGAGGTGTTCAGGAAGCCGCACGAAACCAAAGTCTACCAGACCCTTTCGCCTCTCCTGCCCCACGCGGCCTGTCCCCTGAGCTCGGGATTCCTGAAGGCCATCGAGGTGGCCGCGGGGCTGGCTCTTCCCAAGGACGTGTCCATCAAGATCGAAGCCTGAGCCGCCGGTTGCTGCGGCCTTCCGTGGGTCGCGGCGGGCCCCGGCTCTTGCCGCCGCAGCTCCCGCCTCTTGCGGGCGCTGAGGGCTCCGTGCAATCATGTTCCAGTGAGACACACCAAGTCCGGAAGCCTACTGATCTTTGTCCTGTTGGCCCTCGTGCTGGTGGGGGCGTTTCCGCTTTCGGCCCTGACCATCAAGATCGCCACCCTGGCCCCGGCCGGGAGTCCCTGGGTGGAATCCCTTCGCCGCCTGTCTGGAGACCTGGAGCGGAGCTCCGACGGCGCCCTGAGCTTCAAGATCTACGCGGGAGGCACCGCCGGGGAAGAAGCGGACATGATCCGCAAGATGCGCATCGGCCAGCTCCAGGGAGCTGCCCTTACCCAGCTGGGCCTCGCGCTGCTGGAGCCGGGCCTCCTGGCTCTCAGCACCCCCTTCCTGATCCAGGGAGAAGAGGAGCTGGACTATGTGATGGGGCGCCTGCGCCCGGAGTACACACGCCGGCTGGACGAGGGAGGGTTTCGCCTCGTGTCGTTCCTGAAAGCCGGCTGGGTGCACTTCTTCGGCCGCCAGGCAGTGGGCACCCCCGCGGAGCTCCGCGGGCAGAGGCTCGGCCTGCCGGACGGGGACGCCGACTTCGTCGAGATCTGGCGGAGCATGGGCTTCAGCGCCTTCTCCCTCCCCATGGGGGACCTGCTCGTGGGCCTGCAGTCAGGGATGGTGGATGCCTACTACTCTCCGCCGGCCGTGGCGGCGAGCTTTCAGTGGTTCACCCTGACCCCGCACATGTCGGAGATGCGGATCGGGCCCGTGGTCGGCGGCATCGTCCTCTCGGCAGAGGTGTTCGACGAGATCCCGGAAGAGCTGCGGCCGCTCGTGCGGGCGCGTTTTCTCGAGCTCGACGGGGAGCTGAACCGGGACATGGCCGCCCTGGAGCGGGAGGCCCTGGCGGCCATGCGGCGGCGCGGACTGATCGTGGACAGCGTGCCGCCGGACGCTGTGCGGGAGTGGGAGCGGCTCGGGCAACGGGGAGCGGAGGTCGTGGTCGGGCGGGTGTTCTCCCGGATGGACTATGACCAGGTCGCCTCCGCGGTGCAGGAGCACCGGAGCCAGCAATGATCCTTGGCCTGCTCATCGCCGTCGTTCCGCTGCTCGCCCTGTATCTCGCGTTGCGCCTGAACCGCCTGCGCTTTCGCGAGGAGGGCACCCTCGACTTCCGGGTAGCCGTGATGGTGCAGCTCCTCCAGCGGACCAAGCGCTCCCGTGGCTCCGATGCGGCAGAGTCTCCTTCCGTTGGGCATCCTTCGGCCCAGCAACCGTCCCTGGAGGAGCAGCGCGCGGAGCTGGAGTCTCTGACCAGGCGCTTCGCCCGCGGCGGTCCCCGGATGGCGATCGAGCGGGATCTGCAGATCCCCGGGCCCGCCGGCCTGATCCCGGTGCGTCACTACCGCCGCTCCCCGGGCCCGGACGAACGCCCAGTGCTACTGTACCTGCACGGCGGCGCGTTCGCGCTGGGCAGCATCGACACCCACGACAACGTCTGCCGCGCCCTGGCCGCGGCGGCGGAGTGCAACGTGCTGTCCGTCGGGTACCGCCTGGCCCCCGAGCATCCCTACCCCGCCGCCGTGGAGGACGCCTATGCCGTCCTCTGCTGGGCGGCCGCCGGCGGCAGTGCTGCCGGCGGCGGCGATGCCCGCGGTAGCGGCGCGTCCGGCGGAGACGCGGACCGTCTGGCCGTCTGCGGTGACAGCGCCGGCGGGACCCTGGCCGCGGCGCTGTGCCTGATGGCGCGAGATCGGGAGGGCCCCCGTATCCGGCACCAGGCTCTGGTCTACCCGGCTACCGACGCCACCACCATCGAACGCGAGAGCTACCGGCTGTACGGTCGGGGCTACGCTCTCGACACCGACCAGATCCTCTGGGCCAGGGAGCAGTACCTGCCCAACCCGCAGGACCGCTTCCTGCCTTATGCCTCTCCCCTGCTGGCCCCCGACCTGGCCGGCCTGCCGCCTGCGACGATCGTGACCGCCGAGTTCGACGTGCTCCGGGACGAAGGCCAGGCGTACGCGGAAGCCCTCCGGCGGGCCAAGGTTCCGGTGCGCTACGAGTGCGTGCCCGGCGTGGTCCACTCCTTCGTCTCCGTGCAGGGCCTCCTGCCCCAGGCTCGCCGCGCGGTGCGCTGGATCGCCGAGGACCTCCGGCGGTCGTGGAGCGGCTGAGGGCCGGGGGAAGGTCGTCGGAGCCTCCTGAACCTGGCCGCGTCCCGACGGCCCGCAGGCGCGGGTTCGCAAACGGGCCGTCGAGCGGGCCCCGTACTGGAGTGCCCTCCCAGATGCGACCCTCGAGCCAGGGCCTGACCATGTCTTCGCAAACAAATGGGAGATGCCGGTCCTCGTCCCCGCAGAGCTCGCCGAAGTGACCTCCACGTCGAAATGACCTCCGCGTCGAAATGACGTCTTCGTCGGAATGACGTCCGCGTCATCTGCCTTGACTTCCCCTGGGCGCGGTTTCATACTGGAATTCGCGCCGCCCCGAGGAGCCGCCGGGGCCTCGTCGAGACCTACTCGGGACGGGGCCACGGCAGGGCGGACGGAGAAAGGACGGACCATGGCGGCAGACATAGAGTGGTTCTTTCCTCACGAGCTGGCGGAGGTGCCGTCGCTGCTGGGTCAGGAGGGAGTCATCCCCCACGGAGGGGGGACGGGCATACTCCGCGGAGGCATGAGCCAGCTCCGGGGCCTGGTGGACATCGGCCGCCTGGGCCTGTCTGAGATCCGCAAGAATGGAAGCAGGGCGTCGATCGGCGCCGCCGCGAGCTATGCCGCGGTGGCGGCGGCCGTCTCCTCCTGGAACCCCCGGCACGTGCTTGCGCAGTCGCTGAACGCGGCGGCCACGACCCCCCTGCGCAACCGCATCACGGTCGGAGGCAGCATCGCCCTGTTTCCCTACTGGTCTGACCTGGTGGGCCCTCTGCTCGCCCTGGAGGCGGAGGTCCATCTGGTGGGGGCTCGCGAGGGCTGGCTGCCGCTGCCCGAATACCTGTCCAGGCGAGAGGTGCGTCGGGGCTCGCTCATCAGCGAGGTCCGCTGGCAGGAGGAGAGCTGGACGGGAGAGTACCGGCGGTGGGGCCGGACCCGCACCGACCGGCCCGCCTTCAGCTTGGTCGTGCTCGGCAAGCGGTACCGTAACACTCTTCGCGACCCCCGGATCGTGCTGGTCGGGTGCGCCGGGCGCTACCGGCGGCTGGCCGAGGTCGAGGAGGCCGTCGCGGCGGGCGAAGGCCCGGCAGCCGGGGCAGCCAACGCCCAGATCGAGATCCCGGCCCGCATGGGCTTCAGCGGGGAATACCTGTCCCACTGTGCCCGAGTCGAGCTGGAGCGGGCCCTGAGCGCCGTGCAGGCAGACGGCGTCGCCGGCGCTGAGAGCGGGAGGTAGGCATGGAGGCAACGATTCGCATCAACGGAGAAGAGCGCTCGCTCCGCTTCCCGGGAGACGCCGTGCTGCTGGACGTGCTTCGCCAGCACGGCTATACGGAGGTCAAGGAGGGCTGCCGGGAGGGAGCCTGCGGTGCCTGCCTTGTTCTCCTGGACGGACTTCTGGTCAACTCCTGCCAGGTCCTGGCCGGCTCGGCGGCCGGGCGGGAGGTGACCACGGTTCGAGGGATTGGCAGCTTCCAGGTTCCCCATCCCATCCAGGAAGCATTCGTCGAGGCCGGCGCGGTACAGTGCGGGTTCTGCACCCCGGGGATGGTGCTGGCCGCCTACGCCCTGCTGCAGGCCAACCCACGGCCCGACGAGGGGGAAATTGCCAGGGCCCTGGACGGCAACCTGTGCCGCTGCACCGGGTCGGTCAAGGTCGTGGAGGCCGTGCGCCTGGCGGCCAAGCGCCTGGCAGCAACGCGCCCGACCGCAGCACGCCCGGCCTCGGCGCGAGGAGGCAAAGGATGAGCCCGCTCAAACAGGTCGGACGCTCCGCCGCCAAAGTGGACTCCCTGGCCCTGGCCACCGGCCAGGAGCGCTTCACCGCGGACTTTCCGCTTCGCGAGGCTCTGGTGTGCGAGCTCCTGTACTCGCCCCACGCCCACGCAGAGATCGCCTCCCTCGACACGGCGGCGGCCAGGGGGATACCCGGGGTGGTGGAGATCTTCAGCCACCAGAACGTTCCCCGGGTCCTGCACACCACCGCCGGGCAGGGATTCCCCGAGCCTTCCCCTTACGACGCGGTGCTCTTCGACACCACGGTACGCTACGTGGGCGACCGGGTGGCCATGGTGGTGGCGGAAAGCGAGGAGGCGGCGCGGGAGGCCCTCGCGGACATCCAGGTGGAGTACCGGATGCTCGAGGCGGTCTTCGATCCCGAGGAGGCCCTGAAGCCGGGGGCCCCGCGGCTGCACGGGGGGGAGGACCATGCCGCCATCCCCGTGGTGTTCCGGCCGGAGGAAAACCTCTGCGCCGAAGTGGAGATCTCCTTCGGCGATCCGGAGGCGGGCTTCGAGGCGGCGGACTTTGTCGAGGACCACACCTACCGCGTCCAGGCGGCTTCCCACTGCGCCATGGAGCCCCACGCCGCCTTCGCCTACCTGGACGAACGCGGGCGGCTGGTGGTGGTCTCGTCCACTCAGGTGCCCTTCCACGCCCGCCGGATCGTGGCCACTCTGATGGAGATCCCGATCCGCCAGGTTCGTGTGATCAAGCCCCGGATCGGAGGAGGCTTCGGGGGCAAGCAGGAGGTAATCCTCGAGCCCCTGGTGGCTTTGGCAACCCTGCGCACGGGGCGCCCTTCCCGGCTGGTCCTGTCGCGCCGCGAGGTGTTCATGTCCACTCGCACCCGCCACTCCATGCGCGTCC
>JAFGFV010000617.1 GCA_016930895.1 Spirochaetales bacterium
AGCACATCCCTCGGCGTCGGCCTGAAGCCCGAGGACAGGCCTTCGAGGAGATGCTGAAGCGCTTCGGTGTTCACGGTGATCATGCCAGTGTACCAACTACAGACAAAGCAAGTTGCATGCCAGAGCACCCCCGGTCCGGCCCCTCGAAGATACGGCCGGTGGGGTCGGGCAGGCACGGGCAGGGTGCGGGGGGCGCCCACTTGAGCGCCGGAGAGGCTTTTGGCCCGTGACTTGCTTCATGGTGACCGGGCAGACGTGCGCCCCGGCGAGACGCCCCGCCGGGGACGGCGGTCGCGGTGGTTGACTGAGGGTGTAAGAACTACCCAGGCCCGCAGCGGGCGGCGGTAAGGCGTACACAGCAGGTTGTATTGGCGAGGAGGGACGATGAAAGGAACCGGAGGGTTGTTGGGCACGGCCAGGCGCCGCGTCGGAGCGGTACGCCAGATCCGGAGGGTACGGGAGATCGCCGGGATCCTGCTCAAGTACGGCCTCGGCGAGCTGGCGGCCATGCTCCTGAGCAGTCCCCGGTTCCGCTTCATGGGGCGTCTGCTCTCCCGGAAGAACCGGGAGCGCGTACGGAAGCTCGACCGTTGGGAGCGAATCCGCCGGGCCCTCGAGGAGCTGGGTCCCACCTTCATCAAGCTCGGGCAGATTCTCTCCAGCCGCAGGGATCTCCTCCCCCGGGAGCTGATCCGGGAGCTGGAGAAGCTCCAGGACGAGGTCCCGCCTTTCGACTTCGAGCAGGTCCTCGAAATCCTCCGCCGTGAGACGGGCAGGCCCGCCGAAGAGATCCTGCCCGGTCTCGACCCGGTGCCGGAGGCCGCCGCGTCCATCGCCCAGGTCCACCGGGCGCGCCTGGAGGACGGCCAGGAGGTAGCGGTCAAGGTCCGCAGGCCGGGCATCGAAGAGCAGATCGAGGTGGATGTGCAGATCCTGGAACGGGTGGCCGACCTGGCCGAGCGCACCCTGCCGGCGACCCGGCTGTTCAACCCCAGGAGGGTCGTCCAGGAGTTCAAGCGCCAGATCGGGCGGGAGCTGGATCTCTCGGTGGAGCTCTTGAACATCGAGAAGTTCCGCTCCCTGATGCAGGAGCGCGAAGATCTGTACGTGCCGCGAACCTACGGCGAAACCAGCTCCGAGGCGGTGCTGGTCATGGAGTACGTCGGCGGGCGGCGCCTCGGGGAGCTTCTGGACGATCCGGGGGCGGTGGAAGACCCGGAGAAGATCACCACCAGCCTCGCGGATCTGGCCCTGGAGCAGATCTTCGCCCCTGGGCTTCTTTCACGCCGACCCCCACGCCGAGAACATTCGGGTTCTGGAGGACGGCAGAATCTGCTACCTGGACTTCGGCATAGTGGGCTTCCTGAGCGACGGCCAGCGGGAGCTGCTCAACCGCCTGCTGTACAGCATCAGCAAGCGCAACGCCCGGCTGCTGTCCCGGACCCTCCTGGAGCTCACCACCCCCCTGGAAAACGTCGACGCCCGGGCGCTGGAGATCCGGGTCGACGAGCTGCTGGAAACCTATCTGGACCTGCCCCTGCAGCACCTGAGCCTGAGCGGGATCTTCGCGGACCTGATCGACCTGGTCGTCTCCTTCCGCCTGCAGCTGCCCCAGAACGTCAATCTGATGATCAAGACCCTGGTGGTCCTCGAGGGCATCGGCCGAACGCTCCACCCCGGGTTCATGATGATCGACCGGATCAAGCCCTACGCGGCGGGCTTCTTCCTCCGCCGCTACGCCCCGGGGCGGGTGCTGGAACGGCTGTCCCTGCTCTCTCTCGACACCGAGGACCTGGTGAGCGAGCTCCCGCTGCGCACACGGGAGGTACTGTCCCAGCTGGCGGCGGGAGAGACTCGAGTGAACATCGACTTCGCAGGTCTGGACCGCCTCCGCTTCGTCCTCGACGCGGTCAGCAACCGTCTCGTGTTCGGACTGATCCTCGCCGCCCTCCTGGTGAGCTCCTCGCTGATCGTTCTGGCGGGAATCGCCCCCAAATGGCATGGGATCCCGGTCATCGGGCTGGCGGGCTATCTCGTGGCCGCGGCCATGGGCTTCGGCTTCGTGATCGCCTGGGTCCGCAAGAGCGCCGCCGGGAAAGGCAGGCGCCGCGGCGGGCCCCGTCTCCGCTGAGAGCGGCCGCGCGGGCGGGCGGGGGCGCGCGGACGCCAGGCGCCGTGCTTCGAGCCGCTCGACCCGGCAGGGCGGAATCCGCTGAGAGGGCCGTCCCCTTTTTTGGCACGGTTTGTGCTTGACCATGAGTAGAGGAGCAGAATGCGGGACAAACAGCCCAGACGAAGCCCACAGCAGCCGGAAAGCCGGCCGCCAGGGGGACCCGGAAACCTCTGGGGCGGTAACAAACCCACCCGGCGGCTGATCATCCTCCTCCTGTTCCTGGCCGTGCTGGTCGTGCCCTGGCTGATCCCCTGGCTGTCCGGCAGCGGGAGCCAGCACCAGATCAGCTACAGCGCCTTCCGAGCTCAGCTCGAACAGGGCAACGTGGAACAGGTAACGGTATCCGGCGAGAAGATCGTCGGGACCTTCCGCGAGCCCGCCGGGGTGCCCGGCCGGGACGGCCAGATCCCGCAGCAGTTCGTGACCTACCTGCCCTCCTTCGGGGACCCGGAGCTGATGCCCCTGCTCGAG
>JAFGFV010000618.1 GCA_016930895.1 Spirochaetales bacterium
CCGGTGATCCGGTACCGCACCGGGGACCTGAGCCGGCTGCTGGAGGGGCCCTGCCCCTGCGGGCGCACCTTCCGCCGGATGCAGCGGGTGTCCGGGCGCACGGACGATCTGATCTTCGTGCAGGGACTCAAGATCCTGCCCTCGCAGATCGAGGAGATCCTGCTGGAGGCGGAGGGCACCGCCCCGCATTACCGGATCCTGCTCGACCGCGCCGAGGGCCAGGACACCGTGGAGGTCCAGGTGGAGGTCCTCGAGGAGTTCATGGCCATCGACGAGCTCAAGAGCCTGGAGAAGCTCAGGGACCGGATCGCAGGCCGGCTCGAGGCGGTGCTGGGGCTCTCCGCCCGGGTGACCCTGGTGGAGCCCCGCTCCCTGGTGCGGGAGAGCGGGGGCAAGATGCGCCGGGTCGTGGACAGGCGGAGCCGCTGAGCATGGCAATCGCCAAACGCATCTCCGAGCAGATGGCCGGGTCCTCCTGGATCCGCAAGATGTTCGAGGAGGCCGAGGGCCTGCGGCGGCAGGGGGTGGAGGTGTTCGACTTCACCCTGGGCAATCCCCGGATCGACCCGCCGGCGCGCTTTACCGAGGCGCTGATCGAGGTGGCCCGCTCCGAGTTTCCGGGCAAGCACGGCTACATGCCCAACGCGGGCCTGGCCGACGTCCGGGAGGCGGTGGCCGCCTACGTGAGCCGGGAACAGGGGGTGAGCCTGGACGCGCGCCACGTGATCATGACCTGCGGGGCCGCCGGTGCCATGAACGTGGTGCTCAAGGCGGTGCTGAATCCCGGCGACCAGGTCCTGACCAGCGCTCCGTATTTCGTCGAGTACGGGACCTACGCGGAGAACCACGGGGGGGCGCTGGTCCCGGTGCCGGCCCGGGGGGATTTCGACCTCGACGTGGAAGCCCTGGCCCTGGCGGTCTCGCCCCGCACGGCGGCGATGATCCTCAACTCCCCGAACAACCCCACCGGCAGGGTCTACCCCGAGGCGACCATCCGGGCCCTGGGAGAGGCCCTGGAAACCAGGAGCCGCGAGATCGGCCGGCCGATCCTGCTGGTGAGCGACGAGCCCTACCGCAAGCTCGTCTACGACGGCGCGGTGGTGCCCAGCGTCATGCAGGCCTACCGCAACAGCGTCGTGCTGACTTCCTATTCCAAGGACCTGTCGATTCCCGGGGAGCGGATCGGCCTGGCGGCCGTGCACCCGGATGCCGACGGCAGCGAAGAGCTGGTGGCGGCCCTGACCGTGTGCAACCGAAGCCTGGGCTACGTGAACGCCCCGGTGCTCATGCAGCGGGTGGTGGCGCGGGTGCAGGGCGAGAGCGTGGACGTGGAGATCTATCGACGCAACCGCGACGCCCTGTACCAGGGGCTGACCGAGCTGGGCTACGAGCTGGGCCGGCCCGAGGGGGCCTTCTACCTCTTCCCCAAGGCCCCCGGTGGGGACGAGCTCGCCTTCGTGGCCGCCCTGCGCCGGGAGCGGGTCCTGGCGGTTCCGAGCAGCGGCTTCGGCATCAAGGGGTACTTCCGGCTCGCCTACTGCGTGGAGCCGGAGACGATCCCCGGCTCCCTGCCGTCCTTCGCGCGGGCCGTCGCCCCCTACCGGTAGCTACAGGGAGTACAGCTCCCGGTCCGACAGGACCCGGATGCCTCCGGCGGCGAGCACGGCTTCGGCCTCCGGGAAGCGCTCTACGTCCAGCACGATGGCCGCCTGCCGACCCTCCTCGAGGGCGATCCCGTAGCAGTCCTCGATGTTGATCCGGTGGGAGGAGAGGGTCGCGAGCATGTCGTGGAGCCGCCCCGGGCGGTCGTCGATCAGGGCCACGACCACGGTGCGCTCGGTGACCGTGTAGTGGTGCCCCTTCAGGGCCTCGTGGGCCCGGGCGGGGTCGTTGACCAGAATCTTGAGCACGCCGAACTCACCCTCGCTCGCCATGGTGATCCCCCGAATGTTGACGCCGGCCTCGGCCAGGATCTTGGTGACCGCTTCCAGCTTGCCGGGCTGGTTCTCCAGGAACACGGCCAGTTGGACCCCCATCCTCGCTATCCCTCCTTCCTGAAATCGCGGACCCGCTGGGCCTTGCCTTCCGACACGGGCAGGCTGGAGGGCTCGACCAGGTGGACGTTGGGTCCCACGCCCAGCTCCGCCCGCAGGTCCGCCGCGATCTTGCCCTGCAGCCGGTCCAGCTCCTTGAGAGTGCCCCGGAAGAGCTCTTCTCCCACCTCGACCTTGACCTCCAGGCGGTCCATGAAGTTTTCCTTGTGGATCTCGATCAGGTAGTTGTTGCCGATCCCCGGGATCGCCATCAGGGTCTTCTCGATCTGGATCGGGAAGATGTTGACCCCGTTGATGATCAGCATGTCGTCGCTGCGGCCCTGGATCCTGTCGATCCTGCGGTGGGTGCGCCCGCAGGGGCAGGGCCCGGGGATCAGGCGGGTCAGGTCACGGGTCCGGTAGCGGATCAGCGGCATGGCTTCCCGGTCCAGGGTGGTCAGCACGAGCTCGCCGATTTCTCCCTCCGGGAGCAGCTCCCCGGTGGCGGGGTCGATGATCTCGGGGTAGAACTGGTCCTCCCAGACGTGCAGGCCGTTCTGCTCCTGGCACTCGAAGGCCACTCCGGGGCCGCACATCTCCGACAGGCCGTAGGAGTTGTAGGCCTTGATCCCGTACAGCACTTCGATCCGGCGGCGGATCTCCTCGCTGTGGGGCTCCGCCCCGATGAAGGCGATGCGCAGGGCGAGGTCCCTCCGGGGGTCCATCTCCATCTCCGGGAACAGGCTCGCCAGCCTGAGCGCGTAGCTGGGCAGGATATGGACGACGGTGACCTCGAGGTTCTTGAGGAACCATATCTGCCGGCGGCTGTTTCCCGGACCGATGGGGATGGTCAGGACCCCGAGCCGCTCGGCCCCGTAGTGGAAGCCGATCCCGCCGGTGAACAGGCCGTAGCCCATCATGTTCTGGAACACGTCCTGGGGTCTGACCCCGGTGGCGTACATGCAGCGGGCGATCAGGTCGGCCCAACGATCGATGTCTCGCCGGGTGTGAAACACCACGGTGGGGTTCCCGGTCGTGCCCGAGGAGGAGTGCAGGCGCACCACCTCCTCCCGGTCCACGGTCAGGAACCCGTACGGAAAGCCGTCGCGCAGCTCCTGTTTCCCGGTGAACGGCAGGTCCGCCAGCTCCTCCAGGCAGGAGAGCTCGCGGAGCTTGCCGAGGCTCTGCCGGTAGAAGGGGCCCTGTCCGGCCCGGCGGATCGTGGCGTTGAGCCGCTGGAGCTGCAGCCGGGACAGCTCCTCTCGCGGCATGGTCTCCAATTCTCGTTCCCAGTACATGCTCTACCCCCGATGGATCACTGAGACGGCGTGTCGCCGTCTCCGAGGAGATCCAGGATGTCGGTATCGTAGGCCGCCGCGTCGCTCAGCACCTGGGTCAGGATCTCGATGACCTGCGGGTTGGTGCTCCTGCGCACGACCGCCAGGTCTGCGGCCTCCAGGACCCTGCCAGCCTTGAGCACCACCAGGTGGTTGGCGATCATGGCGGCCAGGTGGGCGTCGTGGGTGACGGCGATGATCGTGCAGCCCCTCTGATGCAGCTCCTCGATGCGCTGCATCATCCGCTGGAGGCTCGCGTGGTCGATGGACGTGGTGGGATCGTCCAGGAACAGGAGCGAGGGCTCGAGCACGGTGGCGCGCAGGAACGACACCAGCTTCTGCTCCCCCGTAGACAGCTGGGCCGGACGCAGGTCGATCGAGTCGTCCAGTCCCATGGTCCGCAGCTGTGCCAGCACCCTGCGGCGGACCTCTGCCGGGGGTTGCCCGGGCTCGTGGTACTCGATGGGAAGCGCCAGATTGTCGTGCACCGACTTGTTGGCCCACAGGGCCCCGTCCTGGAACATGAAGCCGCTCGAACGCCGAAACTCCATGAGCTCGCGGTCCGACAAGTCCAGGAGCCGGCGGCCTGCCACGTACACCCGGCCCCGGTCCGGCACCAGCAGGCCCGCCGCCACCTTGAGAAGGGTGCTCTTGCCGCAGCCGGAAGGCCCCATGATCACGGTGCTCTTGCCCCGGGGAAACACCACGGAGACGTCCTCGATGGCCGAGAAATCCTCCGAAATCAGGGTAACGTTCTGCAGCTCGATCTCGGCATCCATGGCGCTACAGGTAGTAGATCAGGGTGATGATGGCGTCGGCCAGGATGCACAGGGCAAAGGACTGGCTGACCGCGCGGATCGCCACCTGGGGAATCTCGGTGGTCGCCACCCGCACCTTGAGCCCCTGGTAGATCGCGGAGAACGAGATAATGATGCCGAACACGAACCCCTTGACGAGGGAGGAGACCACGTCGATCACGGTCGCCGAGCCCAGCAGGTTGCGGAAGTACTCCTGGAGCTGGATCGGTTCGATGAACTGGGTGATCACGAAAGAGCCGAACAGGCCAAAGAAGTTGAAGTAGATGGTCAGCAGCACGCTGGAGATGGTGACCCCCAGGAAGCGAGGGACCGCCAGGTAGGAGATGGGATCGATGCCCACGGCGCGGTAGGCCTCGATCTCGTGGGAGACCACCATGTTCCCGAGCTCGGTGGCGATGGCGGTGGCCGAGCGGGCGATGATCACGAAGGCGGTGAGCAGGGGGCCCAGCTCCCGGGTAATCACGATGATCAGGATCGTGTAGATGAGCTTGCCCTGGCCGAACCTGGGCAGAATGGACTGCCCCTGCACCACGATCACCGCTGCCAGGGCCAGGGAGATCAGGGAGATGATCCCGATGGCCTCCACCGCGGTGAACAGGATCTGCATGACCAGGACCCGCCGGGCCACCCCGCGGTGGCGCACGAAGGGCAGGGACTCCCTGCCGACCTGGAGGAGGAAGCCGGTGGCGTAGAGAAAGTTGCCCACGGCGGTGCTGAACCATCTGCCGAGCCTGGCGATCATCCTTCGCCATGAGACCACATTCTGCGAATGATTTCAATGATTTTCCCTCTGAACACTTCGCCCGTATTACCGATAATAGATGGAGAAGATCGACGCGAAGAGCAGATGTTTGCCTCGATAGACCACGGGATGGCACGACACCAGGGAAGGATGGGCCGCACATGCTCCTGACGTACTCTCTGAGCGGCATGACCGTCGTAACGCCGGAGGAGGCGGCCGCCGACGGCTGCCTCAGAGTCGAGAAATCGCGCCTCAGGCGTTCGCCCAAGGCGGCCAAGTACGATCTCAAGCTGCCGCCGGGCAGCTTCTGCTACCCGGCGCTCGTGAACGTCCACGACCACTTCCGGGGCAACTACCTGCCGCGCATCGGCCCCAGCAACGGCGACTTCTACCTGAACTGGTCCTACTGGGAGCGTGACCTGCGCAGCTCCCCGGTGCTCGACGAGAGGGCCAGGATCACGGTGGACGACATGTACCAGCTGTCGGCCTACAAGAACCTCTTCTCCGGGGTGGTGACGGCCAACGATCATTTCCCCCACGAGTTCAACGCCCCCTTTATCCCCCGGCTGCCGATCCGGGTGATCAGCGACTACGCGCTGGCCCACGAGTGCTCCTCCTTCGACCTCAAGTGGGGCGACGGAATCGAGGTCGAGCACCGGCGGGCGGTGGAGCGGGGCATCCCGTTTATCACCCACCTGGAAGAAGGATTTGACGCCGAGTCCCAGGCCGGGGTCGAGATCCTGGAGGCCTGCGGCTGCCTGGACGACCATGATGTCCTGATCCACTGCATCGGTTTCTCTGACACCGACGTCCGCAAGGTCAAGGCGGCGGGGGCCACGGTGGTGTGGTGTCCGGCCTCGAACCTGTTCATGTTCAACGTGACCTGCAAGATCCGCAAGATGCTCCAGCAGGGGGTCAACGTGGCCATTGGCACGGACTCCACCCACACCGGGTCGGTCAACCTGCTCGAGGAGATGCGCTTTGCCCGGCGGACCTACCGCCGCCTGTACGGGGAGGAGCTGGAGGCCAGGACGATCCTGCAGATGGTCACCGTGAATCCCGCCCGGGCCTTCTGGATCGGCCGCAAGACCGGCAGCATCGAGGACGGGAAGCTCGCGGACCTGCTGGTGCTGCGCCCCCGTCACTCCGACCCCTACGAGGCGCTGCTGTCGGCCCAGATCGAGGACATCGAGCTCCTTCTCCAGGAGGGTACACCCATCCTGGGTTCCGCGGAGCACGAAGAGCTGTTCGCCCTGCGGGAGTGCCCGTACACCCGGGTCAGGGTCCGAGGCCGGGAGATGTGCGCCAAGGGCGACCCCGGCGGCCTGCTGGCGCGGGTGCGGCAGGCCGTCGGGCACAAGAAGGTTCTTGATTATTTGCCCCTTGACGGGTAGTCTTGTGAAAGAACAGGAGCTGTAGCGACCCCGTGTCACCAAAGGCGATGCCGTACAAGGCGAACTCCATCATCTTTTTCAAGGGCGACAGGAGTGACAGGATCTTTATCCTGAAGGCCGGGCAGGTCAGCCTGAACTACACGGATATCGAGACCGGCCAGGAAATCCACGATCTGATCAAGACGGGGGAGTTTTTCGGGGTCAAGTCCGCTCTGGGCCGCTACGCCAGGGAAGAGACCGCCCAGGTGCTCGCGGATTCGTCGGTCATTGCCTTCACGGTCCCGGAGTTCGAGCAGCTCGCGCTGCAGAACCCGAGGATCATCATCAAGATGCTGCGGGTATTCTCCAACCAGCTGCGGCGGATCCACAAGCAGGTGCAGAACCTGATCGGCTCGGAGGAGCAGACCAAGCCCGAGACCGGGCTGTACAAGATCGGCGAGTACTATCTCAAGAACAAGCGCTACTCTCAGGCCCTGTACGCCTACAAGCGGTACCTGACCTACTACCCATCGGGCCGGCACTCCTCGGACGTCAACAAGAAGATCCAGCTCTCCGAGGAGTACCTGCAGAAGTACGGCCAGGGCCGGGGGCCGGCGGCCGCGCCGGGAGGCCCCGGAGCGCCGGGGAGTCCGGCGGCAGCTTCGGGCACCGAAAACGCCGGCGCTGCCTCGCGGGGAGGGGCCGCGGAGGCGTCGACAGCCGCCGCGGCGCGTGTGTCCGCCGGGCCGGAAACTGGCGGAGGGCCGATGTCGGAGGTCGCCAAGCTGTACTACAACGCCGTGAGCCTGTTCAGCCAGCAGAAGTACCAGGAGGCCCTGGGACAGTTCCAGAAGATCCTGCAGAGCGACGACCAGGAGTACGCGGCCAAGAGCCAGTACGAGACGGGCCGCTGCCTGTATTTCCTCAAGCACTTCGATGCCAGCATCCAGGCCTTCACCGGCATGATCCAGAAATACCCCAAGCACCCGGAGCTCCGGGAGGGTCTGTTCTACGTGGGCAAGTGCTACGAGGAGAAGGGCGACCGGGACAAGGCCAGGAGCTTCTACAACAACATCCTCAGCCGGGTGAGCGAGGAGGACCCCCTGAGCCGCAAGGTCAAGAAGGCCCTGCGGGAGCTGGAGCCGTAGCGTATGGACCCCAGGAACGAAGCCTTCAACCGCTTCCGCAAGACCTTCCAGCAGGGAGACGTGATCTTCTGCGAGTACGAGCCCGGGGACACCTTCTACATGATCCAGACCGGGCGCGTGCAGATCGTCAAGATCTTCGAGGAGATCGAGAAGACCATCGCGATCCTGAACCCGGGGGAGATCTTCGGCGAGATGGCCATCCTGGAGGAGGC
>JAFGFV010000018.1 GCA_016930895.1 Spirochaetales bacterium
TCACGAATCAGCGCCATGTCGCCGAACACCCCCGTGTCGCCGGCAAAGTAGATGCTCGGCCCGTCGGTCAGCCGCAGCACGTAGCCGGTGGCGCCGGAGCCGGGCATGACGGTGCCGTCCCGCTGGACCTCCTCCCCCAGGATCTCGGAGGTGTGATCCGCCACGACCATGGTCAGGACGAACGTGTCGGTCTCCCAGCTCCCGCCGATGTTGAGGGGGTAGGAATCCACATCGTAACGGATCCCCTTGTGGTCGGCGTAGATCCCGATTTCCGGGCTGCAGATGAGCTTGGCGCCGGTCTGCTTCACGATCTGCAGGGAATCCCCGATATGGTCGTCATGCCCGTGGGTCACGCACACCGCCATGACCTCCCGGATGTCCTTCAGCTTGATGGGGCATTTCGGGTTCTTCTCGATCCAGGGATCGAACAGGATCGTCTGCCCGCCCGCATCGACCTGGATCGACGCGTGCCCTAGCCAGGTTACCTTTGCGCTACTCATTGTGTTGCCCTCCTTGCATCACGATATTCAGAGTCTACCGGTTCGAAAAACCGCAGCAGCCCCCCCGGGCGACCCACACTGCCCGCCACTACAGCTTCCCGCGTTCCCGCAGGGAGTTCTCGACGTGCCCGAGGTGCTTGGCCATCATACCTTTCGCCCCGTCGCCGTCGCGGGCCTCCAGGCAGCGGAAGATATCCCGATGCTCGCCGTAGGATTGCGCGTTGTCCTGCACGGAACCCATGGCGGTCAGGCTCCGGCGCAGGGGGATCAGCAGGGCCTCCAGGATGGTGATGAGCAGGATGTTGTGGGTCGCGTAGGACATGTGGAGGTGGTAGTCCAGATCGGTGGCAATGTAGGCCGGCTTGTCCTCCAGCTCACGCGCGCTCTGCTCCAGCAGGCCCCGCAAGGTTTCGATTTCCTCCGCCTCGGCATGCAGGGCCGCCTGCCGGGCGATCTCCGTCTCGATGGCGTAGCGGACGACCATCAGGTCCTTGAGGGACACCTCCCGCTGCTGGCGCCGAAGATACAGCATGAACGCGCTCGAGATCTCGCCGCTCGTGGTCGGGACCACCTGGATACCCTTGCCGTGGATCACCTTCAGGACCCCTCGGGTCTCGAGGGACTTGATGGCCTCGCGTACCACGGTCCGGCTCACCCCCAGCTCCTCGCAGAGGATTCTTTCGGGAGGGAGCATCTCGTGGGTCTTGTACCGTCCCTCGATGATCAGGTCGAGCAGGACGTCGTGCACCCGGGTCTTGAGGTTGGGCTGCCTGATGTTCGGCAGGTCGATCCTCGCATCCTGGGTCCGCGGGTCCTCCACTGGAACGGTCACGCTCACTCCTCTTCCGCCCCGATGCTCTGCCTCTGCTGCTCAGGCAGGTAGAGCACCTCCCCGGCGTTGTGGATCACCGCGACCCCCTCCTCCTGCCGGTTCTCCCACTGCTGCGGAGAAACCTCCCGCGGGTCCAGGTAGCCGATGTTGAGCCGCTCGCACACCTCGCGGGGCACGCCGCTGGACAGCGTGACCCGGACCCGCGGCTCCTCGCGCCCCTGCCGGTACTCCCCGCTTCCCTTGACCAGGCTCGAGTACGCGAGCACGGCCCTGCTGAACTGCCGGTACCGGTCCATGTGGGCCAGAAAGTAGTCCTTCACGTGGAAGCCCACCTGGTCCACGATGGGATCGTGGGTGATGGAGATCCTCTTGACCTGGGGGGCGTAGATCACCACTTCGCCCCCGTCTGCGACCGCCGGTTCCAGCTTGTAGAAGGCCTTGGCCCCGGTCCAGAGGTCATCGTACATGGCCGAAGGGATCGACAGGACCCGGCGGAACCGGCGTGCCACGTACCGGATGTTCAGCCGTGCCGACAGCGCAACCGCCTGCTCCCAGGCCGAGCGATCCTCGCCGATGAACAGGCCTTGCAGCCCCTGCTCGTCGACCACCAGGTTCAGCCACGTGATCGGCACCGGCACCATGCGGGTCGCCCGATCGATCAGATGGCGCACGGGGGTTTCGCGCACTCCGATGGTCTGCAGGTTCGTGCGCAGCGCCCCGAGCCAGTGCGTCACGTCGATGAACTCCTGGCCGCAGATCCCCGGGAACAGGTACTTGCCGGAACCGGAAAACCCGGCGATCTCGTGGGGAAACACGGGCCCGAGAATCAGAAGGCGATCGTAGTCCAAAATCAGGCGGTTGATCCAAACCTCCGAGCGCTCCCGCAGCAAGCCGCCGCTGAGCTGTTCCATCTCGGCTTCCTGGATCGCCCCAATCCGCTCGAAGGTCTCCGGGAGGTCCCAACGATGATTGCGGATCTCCACGTCCCCGTAGGCCTGCGCCTTCTCCTCCGCGCTGATCCCCACCCGTTTGAGCTTCTCCGCCGGCCCCAGCAAGGGGTGGGTGCCCAGGGCCACCAGGAAATCGAGCCGGGCCACGCTGGGGAGGAACAGCCGGTGCATGAGACGAAAGAACAGCCCCACCGGAGCCGAACGGGTGTTGTCCGGGATGATCACCAGGACCCGCTGTCCGGCCAGGCCGGCTTGCGCGTGCAGCCGGCTGAGCTCCTCCAGCACCTGGGCTTCGCTTACCACGGCGTACCCTTTCCCTGCGGCCGGTTTCCGGCCCTGCCTGCGCCCGGCGTCATCTCAGACTCCCCCGAACGCGGTGTACCCGCCGTCCACGGGAAGGACCGCGCCAGTCACAAATCGGGCCTGCTCGGACACCAGATACAGGACCGCGCCCACCATCTCCTCCGGCGTCCCGAGACGGCTCATGGGCACGAACGCCACGACCTGCCGGCCGCGATCGGTCATGTGTTCGCCGTCCTGCTCCAGGAGCAGGAAGCGGTTCTGCTCGGTGAGAACGAATCCGGGAGCAATCGCATTCACGCGGATCTGGGGGGAATACTCCTGCGCCATGTGCACGGCCAGCCACTGGGTAAAGTTGATGATCGCCGCCTTGCCGCTGGAATAGGATATCGAGCGGGAGAGCGGTTGAATCCCTGCGATGCTGGAGATGTTGAGAATCGCCCCGGTACCCTGCCGGGCAAAGGTGCGTCCCACCTCCTGGGACGGCAACACGGCGCTCAGATAGTTCAGCTGGAGGACCGCCTCCAGAGCCTGCTCGGGGATGTCGAAGAAGGAAAGCTCCTTCGAGGTGGTGGCTTCCTTGCGGCTGCCGCCGGCCCCGTTGATCAGGATGTCCACGGTCCCATGGCGATCCAGGGTCGACTGCAGGGCCGCCCGGACGCTGGCACGGTCCAGGACATCGCACCCAAAGGCACTGGCCTGCGGGCCGGTCGCCGAAAGCTCGGAAGCCCTGGTTTCGGCCGCCTGGAGGTTCAGGTCCCAGAGCGAGACCTCAGCCCCTTCGGCCGCGAGTCCCCGGGCAATGGCGCTGCAGATGGCGCCGGCCCCGCCGGTCACGACCGCCACCTTTCCGCGCAATCCCAACTCCATGGTCCCTACCTGTCTCCCCTCTGCGCCCTCACGTCTGGCGCAGCTCGCCGACCTCACCGTCCGGACCGTAGAAGTACACGATCCAGACCCCGGGACGAAACTCCACCGGCTCGCTCAGGAACTCCACGCCCTGCCCCTTGAGCCGGGCGTACTCGCCCCGCACATCGTCGGAGGTGAAGCCTGCGTGAATGTGTCCCAGGTCCGCCTGCCGGCGCCGGCCGCCCGGAATGCCTTCCCCCCGCGGCCGGACGTACTCGAACAGCTCGAGCATGGCCTTCTCGGATTCCAGGTGGGCGATCCGCGCCACGCAGCCGGGGATCCCGACCACCTCATCCAGCCGGGATTCTTCTCCACACTCGAGTACGCGGATGAGCTTCAGGCCGAGCAGGTCCCGGTAGAAGGCGATGGAGCGCTCGAGATTGGAGACGCTCAGCCCCACGTGTTCAAGCCCCTTGAGCATGCGGCCTCACCTCGTCAACAGTCATCTCTTGTATGATATCTCACCTCGCCCCTTTTCGGGAACCCCCGCTATGCCCCGGCGCCCCGGCGCGCCCCCTCATGCCCCTGCCTGCCCGGCCGCCAGCATGAACTTGATCGCCTCGCCCCGCCCTTCGGCCCCGGCAGCCCCCGCGGCCCCTTCGACGCCGGCAGCCCCGGCA
>JAFGFV010000619.1 GCA_016930895.1 Spirochaetales bacterium
GAGAAGACGGTCACCGGGAAAGCTACGTGCGGGAATCGGAGTGACCGCTGCCCGGCGAGCGTTGGGCGGGGGGTGCGGAGGGCCGGGCCTTGCGGAGCGCCCGGGCCCGTGATCTCCTGCGGCTGTAGATTGATCCGGGGAGCCCGGGAGCACATCCTGATCGACTCCTCTTCCGGGTTCGTGCCTGGCAGGACTAAAGTGTCCTGCTCGGTCCAGATTGGCCTGCCCGCGGCTCTCACCGCGGCGGCCGAGGCGGGCAATCGGGGATCCCTCCAGGATTGGCGCGGCCCCGCCCACGGACACCTTTGCGCCCCTGGGAGACAAAGCGTAGGCCCCGGTTCCCCCCGGGCTGTACGGCCTGGACCGGACCTGGCTCCTCAACCTGCGGGTCTCCCCCGTGGTGCTCGGGGGACTCCAGTGCGGGACCGCCGAGCGGCTGCGCTTCCTGTTCCGGCTTCAGCTGATCACGATCGCCTTCCACCTGCAGGGAACCACCGGCGGCAGGGCAGGCCCTCCCCGGGCGCCCTACGGAGCCGAGAGGAACTGCTCCGGCTTCATGCGGATGCTGGCGCTGGTGACCGCGTCGGTCTCGAAGCTCGGCGCCTCCCGCTCGAGCCGCCCCGCGCGCAGGATGAACTGCACGGGCCGGCCGCTGCCGAGCCGGCGGCCCACTTCCTGGTTCCACGGTCTTTCCTCCAGAAGGGCGGAGACCGGATGAATCCCGATGCCGAGCCGGAAGGCCGCCAGCTTGAGTCGCTGGTACGCCCTGCCCGCCTCGACGAGCGCGGTTGGGGAGCCGTCGGTGCTGGTCAGGATGAACAGGCCGGCACACGCGTCGAGCTGTCTGGCCGTGATTCCCTCGATGCTGTTGCGGAAGGACCCGGACAACGCGCTCTTGCGGTTCATGAAGGTGTACCAAAAGAAGCGGCCCACGGGGGCGATCTCCATCATCTCGGGGGTCAGCCCGTAGCCGGCCCGGCGCGCCGATTTCCTGGAAAAGTGCAGGTAATCCGCCAGCTCCTCCTGTGCCGGGTCCCGCCAGGCCTGCTGCAGGCCGGCCTTGGGGGCCTGCGACAGGACCCAGCGGAACGCCGGGGAGCCCGGCGCGTGGTAGCTCAGAGCCCCGCCTCGGGAGGGTCCCAGGGCCGCGAGGGTGTCGCGATCGAGGGGCTTGGTGCCTAGACTGCCCTTTGGGGTGTAGGTGCTCGCGATCACGTTCAGGGTCGCAGCATCGCGCCTGCCGCCGACTCGCTCGAGGCGAATACGGGCGATTTCCTCGGCCTCCACCGATTCCGCGGTAACCGCGATCTCCGCCTCCCAGCCAAGCGCCCGGGCGGCCTGCTGGAGGTTCTCGAGGAAGGCCCCGAAGCTCAGGAACATCTCACGGTTCTCCGGGTCGACGGCCGGGAGGTACCGGGAGCGGTCCGCCATGAGCTTCAGGGTACCCGAGGCGGCCGCCTCGATGCGCCAGGGCTGGGCATTGTGCGAGCTGGAAGCCTTGGCGGCGTAGCCCAGGATCTCCAGAAGCTCCGGGTCGATCCGACTTTCGAGGGCTGCGGCGGGGGCGGCAGGGGCGCCGAGGGCTGCGGCATCCTGACCGGGCTTCCCTGCGGGCCGGCCGGCGCAGGACGCCAGCAGAGCGCTCGTGGCGGCACAGGCAATCGTCATGCGGAATGGGGTCATCGTTGCATCTCCTATGTAACTTAATGGTGACATAATATCCAAGCCAAGCCGGGGGGGCAAGAGGTTTTGTAACTATTTAGTGATTTTTTCTTCCAGCAGCGCGGCGACGATTCTCGCCGCCGCCCGCACCAGGCGGTCCTGTCCTTCCGCGGTGTTGATCGGGATGCCGTTAAAGACCGAGGCTGTGGCGGAGCGCAGATAGAGATAGAAGACGCCGCCGGTGAGGAGGGCGGTCGTGGCCTCCAGATCGACCTCCAGGCCCTCGGGGGCGTAGCGGGCAAAGAGCTCCTGCAGCCGCCTTCCGCTTCGCTCCCGGGCCTCGGCGATCCGCTCCGAAAGGGGGTTCTGCGCCATGAGCTCCCACTTGAGCACCTCCTGCAGCTCCGGACTGGAGCGCAATCCCTCGATCATGGCCCGGAGGATCTCGGCTCCCACCTGGTTGGGATCGCTCAGCCCGCGCGCTTGGATCGCGGTTTCGACCCGGGACACCATGGCCGGAAACGGGTCCATGCGCTCGGCATACGCGGCCAGCAGGCCGTCCAGACCCCCAAAGTAGCGGTAGATCAGGACCTTGTTGAGCCCCGCCTGCTCGGCCACGGCGTTGATCCCCACGGCGGGGAAACCTCGTCGCAGGAGCAGCTCATGTACGGCGGAAATGAATCGTGTCTCGGCGTCGTGGCGGTTGCGCTTGCGGTCCATGGAGGAACGGTAGCATACCGCGGCGGTATTGTCACCAGACAGTGACGTAACCGGCGCGAGAAGCGAGCGGGATCGTCGCCCGAGCCAGGGGCTCGGCCGGGCCGGGGGCGCTGGCCGGGTTCGGGACTCGAAGCGTGCCCCCTGCCGGGCTACCCTTTCGCCCCGACCCGCTCGACGCGGACCTCCACTGCCTTCATCA
>JAFGFV010000120.1 GCA_016930895.1 Spirochaetales bacterium
CGCGCACGGCGACTACTACCTTGTCGAGGGCGACTTCACCGGTTCATGGAAGCACGTGCCCCGGGACATGACCATCGTGTGCTGGTACTTGCTAAGTCCGAGATTATTTGGGACGGTTTTCCGACATTATTTGGATTGGGAGGTCGGAGGGTGGCACCGGATAGGATCGCCTATACGATGCCGGAGGGGTTTACAGGAGGGACGAGAGGAAGTTGACGGCCTCGAGGAAGGAGTACCCCTTGACGGTCATGACCATGTCAATGGGGTTGAAGTTCTTCTGGCAGCGGAAACAGCGCGCCAGATTGGTGCTCGGGTTCACGGCCGTGTTGAATTCGGAGCACAGCGGACAGAGGAAGCGCAGGTAGTCTTCCGAGATCTTGGTGGGGAGATCGAGGACATCGGCGATGAGATCGCCGATGTCCACCTCGTTCCGGAGGCGCCGCAGATAGGCGCGTGAGTAGTTGATCGGCATGGGAGCACCTCCTTCAGGGAAGCCGAAACTCGGCCATGGTTTCGTTGGCAAGGGCCTCGTTGATCTTCTGCAGGTTCTTGCTCGCTGCGTTGATGAGGCAACCCGTGGCGATACTGTTGATCTGGCGCGGGATGCCGCCGGCGTACTCGTGGATCAAGATCTTGGCTTCCGGCTCGAAGATCTTCTCTGAGCCGCCCGCCGTGCGCATCTGGAAGTCGATGTACTCTGCCGTCTGCTCGGGAGTCAGCGACGGGAGGTGGTACCGGACGCTGATGCGCTGGACGAAATCGGCATGGGCCGATCGTCTGAGCTGATCCCAGAGGGAGTCCTGGCCGGTGAGAATCAGCTTCAACGGGGGGCGATCCCCCAGCGCCGAGCTGACCAGGAGCCGGAGGTCTACCAGGGCCTCGGGCTCGGTGAGGTGGCCTTCGTCGACGACCAGGATGATCGTCAGTTCCGAGGCCTGGGATTTCTCCAAGATCTGGAGATAGAGGTTCTCCTTTCCCCGCTTCGGCTCCTCGCCCATGCTTCTCACGACGAGCTTCAGGAACCCCACGTCCGTGACATTCGTCAGGTGCAGATAGATCGGGAGGTAACGGTTGGGGCTGAGGGAATCGAGGAAGAGTTTGATGAGGGAGGACTTGCCCACACCGGTGTGCCCCGTGACGACGGCAATGCAGCCGGCGTGGGCCAGGTACTCCAGACGGGCCAGCCCCTGGACGAACCGTTCGTCCTTCTGGAGCCGTTCCACGGGCGTCCACTCGAGGAAGGGCTGGGCCGTGAGTTCGAAGTGACGGGTAAACATCGCGGTTACTCCTTTCTTCTGGCGAGCTGCTGGAGCTCGTAGCTTACGGCGAGAAGTGTCTTCTCCTGGGCCTGCTCGCAGGCATCCATCAGGAGTGCTCTGCTTAGGCCGGGAGTCCTGTTGTAGAGTTTCTGGAGAAACTCCAGTTCCTGGGCACTGAAGGCTGACATGGCCCCCTTCCGCCCCAGGAGCTGGGCGAAGGTCGCGGTGAAGGACATGAAGGACAGCCGCCGGGAGGTGACCGCCCCGCGGTAATCGATACCCTGGGTCTTGGCTCGCAGATCCTTCTCGTGCTCCTGGATCAGGAGCTGGAGGTAATTGAACTGGGTCTTCTGCTGCGGCACATTTCCCGCGCCCTCCTCTCCCTGCTCACGGTTGTGGCGCGTGCCCTTGCCCAGGTACTCTTCCCTGAGCGAGTAAATGAGCACCGTATCCTCGTCCCCGAAGGGATCGTAGCGGACCTCGACGCGGTCGCCGCGCAGGCGCTTGTCGACGCGGTAGAAGCGATTGTTGAGTCGGACGTCTGAGAAGGTCCGGTCGACCGTCCGTCGTTCCCGGCGCATGAAGTAGGGGATTACGGCCGCCATGTCGACGTGCCGGATCTTTCGGAGGCCCTGCTCATAGCGTTCCCCGGGCGCCTGTCCCGTGTCGGAATTGGGTTCACAGCGGTAGCTCTTCGCAATCCATGCCGCAAAGGCGCGGTTGAGTTCCTCTAGGGTCATGATCTCTCCTCTTCTGACCTCGGTCTCAAACTGGCTCTGAATCGTCTGGATGGCCCGCTCGACCGCGCCGCCGGCAGGCGGATCGCGGATCGGGCGAAAACGGAGCTTGATGGGGATCATGTAGCAGACCGCCCGGAGAGCCCTCGACTGAAAGACCTTCGCGCTGTCGACGTAGAGCTCTGACGGGGCGCCACGAGTGGCAAGGGCGCGCAGGAAGGAGTCGATCAAGATATGGAGTTTCTCGCAGTAGTAGTACCGGCCCTCAATGATGTCGCGGCTGTGGCAGTCAATGAAAAGCGAGAGGTACGCGGGAACGACCTGCTCCCCGTAGAGCACGTAGGGCCCGTCCTCGAAATCTCCCAACCACAGCGCGTTGCTGTAGTCCCGGGTCCACCGGCGCCGCACCTTCTTCTTGCTGACTCCCAGCTTGATCCGCGTCGCGCCTGCTGCCTTGAGGTGCTGGTACAGGGTGGACTTGGGAATCCGCTTCCCGAACTCGGCTTGGAGAAACTTGTTGATGGCGATGTGGGAACGGCACGCCTGATCTCGCTTGATCGCCACCGCACGCTTGATCATCGCTTCGCTGTGCACTCGCGGTTTTCCGCGGTCGCTACGCGGCTTGCGCGCCAGGCCCTCAAAGCCCTCCGTGAAGTACGTATCGAGTTTCCGGTTGAGCGTCGTCAGGGACGGATTCTTCCTGACGCCGTTGGGGTAGAGGCGTTCCTCTGAGGCGACCGCCTTGAGGAACGAGCGTACCGCCTCCTCGTCTTCTCGATCGATCTCGCCGTAGATGACCCGATCGAGCAGCGAGCACCAGAAAATTGCCCAGTCCAGGTCCTTCTTCTTCACGGTCACCTCCGGTTGACCAGGCTACCGGAGGTGATTCTCCCTCAGCGCCAGCCACACCGTGTTGCGAAGTGTGGGAAAAGCGATGTTCCGAACAAACGCTCGTATTCCGCGGCGGCCTGAAAGAGGCGCTGGCAGTCTTGAAGCTCGAGCCTCCGCCGTTCGCTTCGGTATTTCCGCGGGTGGATCGGACGGACCAGACGGAAGATCGCGGAGGTCGAATCCTTCTCCCGGATGAGGCACAGGGCCTCCAGGAGGGTCCGGGGGAGCTTCGCGAGCGAGGTCAGCCAGCGGTGCAGGGTGCTGTGGTTGAGAATCGGCACGGAGGCATCGTCGCTGGGGTCACCGGTGGTCTCGTGGAAGACGGGCATGCGGTTGACGGTGACGGCCTCGCGGTACGTCACCGGCCTCTCAGGAGCGCCCCGGCTGCTGCGGGTGCGGTCATGCTCCCGGGTGTCGGTGACATACCGGGCGCCCATCTCCAGGACCGTCTGGCACACGTATCGCTTGTGGCGGAGCGCAAAGGGCGGGTAGACCGTGAAGGTGCGGCCGCAGAGCGGGCATTTCCAGCGCGTGAGGAAGGAAAAGACCTTGTGGATGAGCCGTTCCAGGATCACCAGGAAGATCCGCCGCCGGCGATCATGCCGGGTGAACCCGTCGGGGTGTCTCCCGCAGCAGGGGCAGGCATCGAGCCGACAAGCGAAGGTCCCGTTTTCGACTGACTGGGTGTAGCGTTGGATTTCTTCGAGCATCGTAGTATCATCAACCTCCGATTTTTGTTTGTGGGCGGAGGGCCGACCCTGGCCCTCCAGCCCGTCTATCACCACCCGCGGGGTCGGGGTGTACGCTACCCGATGCAGCTTGTTTGGGGAAGCCCAGCCAAGACGTGTACCGATGCCCGGCGGCGGCCGGCGCGCGCGACGGGCTCTCGGGGGGCGGGGTACGGTCCATACTGTCCCGGCGGGGTACCGGGACGGGGTACGGGGAAGGCACCCGAGCCCGGCTGCTCGGGGCGGGGCTATCAGGGCGGGTGCCGGGCGGGGTAATGCCGGGCGGGGAGGGATGCGCCGGACCACGCGGGGAGCCCCGGCGGGGTAGCGGGGCGGGTTCAGTTAATCTCGGAA
>JAFGFV010000620.1 GCA_016930895.1 Spirochaetales bacterium
CCGGCCGAGAACTCGTGCTCGGAGCCTCGCTCGATGCTCACGACGTCCCCCGGCTTGAGCTGCACCGTCGCCCCGTCCACCGTCATGCGGACATCCCCGGACCACACCAGAAAGGTCTCGTGCTTGAGCTTGTGCCTGTGAGCGGGCGTCGTGGTGCCCCGCTTCTGGACGATGATCTTCCCGCAGTACTCGGGGGTGTTGATGATCTCGTATTGAGTCATCCCAACCTGGGGATGGTCGATTCGTAATGGGCGGGTAATCCGGACTTCGTTGGACATCCGTGGATCTATTCCGATTCCTCGAATTGCATGGTCGGCGTGCAAATTGCATTATACCAGTTGGGGTGAGATTGTCAAACACAAAAGACTCTCTCCGGGTGGAACTCCAGCCGGGCAATCAGGCGTGCACGCCGCAGCCGGGGGAGTAGATCCCGCAGCCTGGGCCCGCCGGCCCCGCCCCAGGCCCTTCTCGAGGACGCCTCGAATCGTGATCCAGGGTCTTGACAGAATCGTGCGAACAGTGCAAATTGCACCAAGATCCCCGCAATTCAAGGAGTCGAGGAAGACAGATGAACAAGAAGAACGTGGTGATCGTCAGCCTGGACGAGGTGCGCAACGACAACCTCAGCTGCAACGGCTATAAGAAGATGCAGACGACCAACATCGACAGGATCGCGGAGAAGGGCATCGTGTTCGAGAAGGCCATCGGCGCGGGCTGCATGACGCCCATCTGCATGTCGTCGTTCCTGTGTGCCCAGTACCCCAACAAGCACACCATGCGGCTTCCTCTGTGCAAGATCCAGTCGCGGACGACTGCGGAGATCCTGCAGTCCAACGGCTACAAGACCTGTTTCTTCACCGGAAACGGGCTGGTGGGCTCGAAGCACGGCTTCGACACCGGCTTCGAGGATTTCTTCGAGCCCCGGACCCGTGAAGTCTCGTGGGACACCTGGAGCCCCACCGGCAAGGAAGAGGACATGTTCTATGAGGGATGGTGGTGGGTGCCCGACTACCTGGAGTGGGTCCGCAAGAACCACGAGTCTTCCCCGTTCTTCATCTGGGGGCACCTCTACGAGACCCACGAAGGCGCGGAGGCGGCCCTGCTCAAGAAGGGCATCATCAAGGAAGGGGAGATGTCGGAGATGCGCTACAAGGACGCCCGCATCAAGGCGGCCGACGACCATCTGATCGGCGGGCTGATCAGGCTCTTCGACGAACTGAAACTCTGGGACGACACCCTGCTCATCCTGATGTCTGACCACGGCACCGGTCTGGGCGAGCATCCGGTCAAGCCGATTCCGCACCGCTCCGGCGGGTTGCTGTATCCGCAGCACCGGAGCATGTACGACCACGACGTCAACATCTTCCTGATCATGTGCGACAAAGACCTTCCGGCTGGCAAGCGCATTCCGGGGGTGGTACGCTCCGTGGACGTGATGCCCACCGTGCTCGATCACGTGGGGATCCCCGTGCAGGAAGAGTGGGATTTCGACGGAATCAGCCTGCTGCCCATCATCCAGCGCGGCAAGGCCGAGGGCCTGCAGGCCTACTCCGAGGACCTGTACGAGTATCGCAGCGACTACGCCGACGTGGAGCCCAATCTGCTGGTGGGGTCGCTTCAGCAGCTGCGCACCGACGGCGCCAAGCTGATCCGCAACCTGAGCGCCGGGACCGAGGAGTACTACGATTTGAGAGCGGACCCTGGGGAGCAGAAAAACCTGATCGACCGGGTGAGGGAGCGCAACGACGTGGTCGAAATGCGCCGGACCCTCAACTCCAAGCTGCTGGACAGCCGGGAGATGCTGCAGCCCTTCTCCAAGGAGGAGGCGGAGCAAGTCAAGGACCGGATGAGGCGGTTGGGCTACCTCGTGTAGTCGGCCTGGGCATCCGGTGCGGCGGGCCGGATCCCTGCCGCTGATCGCTCTGCTGCTCACATGCGGCTTGATCACACCGTTAGTGCTCAGGTACTCTGCCATACTGATCGGGCCGTCCTTAGCCGGAGCCATCGGCGGAGCTGTGCTGTTTCGAAGGCTCTCCTCCCCGGTCTTCCAGCGAGTGGTCCAGGGGATGTTGCTGGTCACGGCGGTGGTGCTCATCGTGAACCGGTGAAGGCTGCGCGCTGGCGTCGCGAGGGCACTGGGCCGGCATCGGGCCTCCCATGCGAGTGCTGCGGGTGCCGCGGGCTCATAGAATAGAAAGGATAGCATCGTGCAGGATATGACGGGGCGGGAACGGCTGTTGCGGAGCTTCCAGGGGCTGCCCGTGGACCGCAGGGCTGTTTCGCCGTTCATTCATGCCAACTTCGTCCGGCTGTTCTTCGGCAAACAAGACCCCGAATTGCTCGAGGGCACCCTGGCTGTCTACCGCCATTTCGGCTTCGACGTGATGCACCGCAACATCGCCGTCCGCCACGAGCCCGGGGTCTTTGGCAGTGATCGTTGGCGGGTGGAGAAGACATGGGAAGGAGGTGACCTGGAGATCACGCAGATCCTCACGCCCGAGCGGACCCTCACGCAGCGCGTGCGCTACGAGTGGCTGTCGCCGCACCACCAGGTCAAGGCGGTAGTGGAGAGCTTGATCAAGGAGCCGGCGGACTTCGATCAGTTCGTCAAGTACCGGCCCGCTCTCCCGTCGCTGGACTTCGGCGAGCTTCGGCGCGCGAAGGGTCTCGTGGGCGATCTGGGGATCGTGGCTCCGTTCATCTTCGGCCTGTTCAACTACGTGGCCGATCTGCGGGGTCTCGATCGACTGCTCATGGACTTCATGACCGACGGGCCCTTCTACAGCGACATGATGGGCTATTTCCAGGCCGAGCTCATGGAGTTCCTCCGACAGCTCACCGACGAAGGCATCGACGTGGTGAGCTACCCCGGGAACATGGCCAACGGCACCGTAGTAGGGCCGGAGTTCTTTCGACGCTACGTGTTCGGCTACGAGAAGAGGCTCATCGACTACGCTCAGAGCAGGGGCGCTCACGTGCTGTATCACAACTGCGGCGACGCCCGGAACATGATCGAGGTCTACAACGACCTGGGCATTCACGCTTTCGAGACTCTC
>JAFGFV010000621.1 GCA_016930895.1 Spirochaetales bacterium
GCAGCGCAGACTCTCGTTCGGCAACTTCGAAACCGGCGCCTGCAACACCCCGGAAGTTGACATTTTACCAACGTCCCTAGGAGCCGCCTCACGTCTTTAGAGCCACCCACACCGGAATGGGAGGAGATCCTTGTGCCGCAAGCCCAAAGGAATCACTTGACGTGCTCCGGGTACTCTGACCCGAAGCAGCTCTCGGAGGCGCCTCTGCAGGACCTGGCCTCTCGCCGCACCCGCGCGGCTTATGCTAGTTGCCCCTGCTTTGGCCCTACCGCCAGGATCTTTCGAAAGCGATCCTCAAGAAGCCGCATGGCACTCGGCAGATCGCTTCCCACGATCTCGCGCGCAGACTTGAAGGACTCCTTATCACTCGTTATGCCAACTTCAGTCATGTCCGTCGTCATGTCATCCACGGCGGAGCGCAGCTTCTCGACGATCTTGCCAACCGCGTCGCTCGTATCCGAGTCGAGCCAGATCGAGTTAGGGTAGAAGTAAGCGCACAACTCCCGGGATGCTTCCATCGTCGCTTCGGCTATCTCTGGCTTGCGAGGCCCCATCAGCGCTACGCACGCCCAAAGCGTATCATGAACTCGTCGTAATCGGCCGTACACCTCGCCGATCACGAGCACACGCTGCTCATGGAGTTTGGTGAAGGTCACCGCGTGTTCATGAGCTCGCTCCTCGAGCTTCGCCTTGTGGGCATCAAGGTCCTTCGCCAGCCAGTGCTTCATGATGGAGCTCGCCAGAAACCCAAGGACCCCAATGGTGACCGTGGAACTACAGACACTGACGAGTACTGCTGTCCAGTCTATCGGCATTCAACCTCCCAACGGATTCAGTACGTCTCTTCCCGGGTGTTCAAGCACCATCTGCCCGGCACGCTGCTCGAAGGAGTGCGGCTACCACGAGCCCGTCACGATGCGGCCGACTTCGGCGAGACACCGCTGAGTCCGGTACTCCCTGTGGGATCCACAGTCATCACGGTGGCCGATTCCCCTGCTCTGGAGAGCCAGGCTCCACTGATCTAGGCATCCCGATCAAGACATGGGGTTCTTCTTCCCACTTGAGCAAGGATCGTCTGATCATGAAGGCCGACCCGGGCTGTCCTTCCCAGACGGTGTGGACGAAACCTGGAGGGTCTGTGCGACGGGCACTCTTGAGTTCATCGGAGTCGTAGCTCAGGGCAGCAGAGCTCAATCGGAAATCGAACGTCGTCTTCGAGACATCCTGATCAAAGAGACGAAGACCAGGAAGACCAGCACCCTGGAAGATTACGTCAAGCCCGCGACACTGAAGCCCTGGGGCTTCTTCCCAGTCCAGAAATGGCCTCACGGGCAAGGCTACACTTACCCCGCATCCGGGCTGGCGGTGCTCTCCCTGTCGAGCTAGCTCATCGAATAGTGCGATGGACCAGATGTCGTCCTGGGTGATCCCGTCCGCAGGAGGCAAGACGGGATCAAGGCCAAGGTACTGCGCCGCTCGACGAGAACGGAGAACGAAGTCGAGGGCTCCCGGTGCGAAGAGCGACGCGACCTGTTCGACCGTAGCACTCGCCGTGAAGACATGCCTGCCTGCCGCGAAGAACTCGATGAGAAACCCCTCAGCATCAACAGTAGCACGAGAGAGCCCTTCGACAATATCGATCCCCGGAAGTGCTGAGAGCCTGCGCCCCTCCCATTCATCCGCCCGAGTTTCGACGGTCACATTCCAGCAGTTTCGGCTCAGATCCTCTGGAGTCATCGCAAAGGAGAGCCAAATCGGGGAATCGGCAAGCTGCCCTTCGAAATGGCATCCAGCCGCGCCTAATGCAAGCTCTCCGCTCGCGACACCATGCCGCCTCCTTCTGCCCTCGGGGTCTTCCGAGGACAGCGAAAGTTCCGCCTTCAGACGACGCGTCGACTCCATTGTCAATTCCCAGTCATGTTCCCCCTTGAGCGCCGTGTCGAGGAGTGGAAAGCCCGCGACGGTGATCTCGCCGCGCTTGAAGTAGGCCGTTTGGCCCGTTCTCACCAACGCTCCCATCCTCTGAGAAAACTCCGGCGCCGAAAGGCCTGCCACCTCGATTGTCCCGCGGATGGTCTCCAATGGGGTGACCGTAATCTCCCGGCCGGCCGGCCCAACCGCCATCTCGACCTTCACCCGCGGGTCGAGTGACTCAAGGCGGGCAGTCTCGGCTCTCAATGCAGCCTCGGGACTGCCGGGCCGCATCTCCCGCATGCACCGAATCGCGTCCTCGACTGCCAGACGCAGTCGATCCGAGTCTTCAAGGGCTTGGGTAAGCGGAATACGAACTGGCACGCTATTCTGTCCGCGCCAGTTGCGGTCTGGGCACTCATCTCGTAGCCATCGCTGAAGGAACAGCCAGTACCCCTTCCTGTCAGTTACGTCGACAAGCACGAGGAAGACCGGTTCGAGGACACGGTCGAGGTAGTATGCCAAGTGCTTCACCTTCATTCTGCACTCGAGATAGGAATGCCTCGTCCGAGGCCGCTCCTTCCCCTTCAGCTGGACATCGAACCTGAGTCCGGAGGGCTCGCCTCCAGTCCCTATCTCAACGACATAGTCGACGTGATAATCGGGATCTTGCTTGCGGACCGGCCAGTCGTCCGGCAAACAGCTCTCGAAGTACTTCCGGGCTTTCTGATCGACGATGTGCTCACGCGAGATCGTCGGTTTGCTGGCCATGCCCTGAGCCCCTGAACCCTACTCCACCAACCCCGCCTCTTCCAAGGGTTCAAGGACGCCGTTCTGGAGTTTGGATCGGTCGAAGCCACCTTCGGACTCGGCATGGATGGTGATGGTCACATTGCCGGCCATGTCGGCGAGGTTGGCGATGGCCTGCCAGGCAGTGTAGAGTTGCTGCCGGTCAGCAATGAAGCAAAGATCGACGTGGCGCTGACCTCCCAGTGGGGGCTGAGGGGGAAGATCAGGCGGAGGCTGTTCTCCCGGGCCTGAGCCGGGAGGAGTCGGCGGGGGTGTGGCGGGACCGCCCGGCCCGCCGGGTTCTGTGACCAACACCGGTATCGCCTGCGGTGCAATGAGGAAGCCTGATTCGAAGTCGATCTCGTCCTCGGGCACGGTTACCTTGAAGCGGACCTTGGC
>JAFGFV010000622.1 GCA_016930895.1 Spirochaetales bacterium
CCGCCGGCAGGGACTGCAGGGCGTCCACGTGGTGCTCCCCGAACCAGCCCAAACCGATCACGCCGCAACGCACCTTGTCCATGTTGCTTACCCCCTCTGCGAGAAATCAGGATTTGCCCCGTATTATAGAACGCTTTGCCGAACCATGCAAAACAATGTCCGCGGCGCTGTCCGCGGCGCGGGCCGGGCCGCCGCTCAGCCGGTCTCGGCAGGCCGAATCGCCGGGAGCGCGGCTCGCGACTCAGGCATTTGACTTCTCGAAGCAGCCTGTTATAATCAGCGGAAGATCGCATTCCACAAAAGGAGGAACTCGAAATGCGGAGACTGATCGTTCTTGTAGTCGTGCTCGCGGCGCTCGCTGCGACCACGCTGTTCGCTGCGGGAGAGCCGGAAGCCGGCGGCAAAGCGATGACCGACGTGGTGTTCATCACCCCACGCCCGACCAACGAAGTCATGGATGACTACAACCTTTGGGTGGCCATCGAAATGGGCTACTTCAAGGAAATGGGCCTTAACGTGTCCATGGAGCCTAGTTCGGACTCGTTCGCTTCCACCAAGTTCGTGGACCAGGGGCAGGCGGACGTGGGCTACCCCTCCCCGGGCATCTTGACCTCCAGCGTGGACACCGGCATGGGCGTCATCATGGTCTACGAGATGATGGTCGAGCAGGTCTTCGACTTCGCGGTCCGCAAGGACAGCCCGATCAAGAGCCTCAAAGACTTCGCCGGAAAGACCATGTCGGTGTGGGACCCGGGCTGGCAGGTCATCATCGACCCCATTCTGGTCGAGGTTGGTGTGGATCCCAAGAGCATCACCTACGTGGCGGTCGGTGCGCAGTGGGGCCAGGCGGTCGCGCAGGGGCAGGCGGATATCGCTCTGACCTGGAAGGGCCTGCGGGCTCAGTGGGACGCGGTGGGGCTCAACCTCAGGTACTTGCTCGGGGAGGACTTCTCCAAGATGCCCGCCAACGGCTACTGCGCCCGGGTTTCCGATCTCAAGGATCCGGCCAAGCGGGACATCCTGGTCAAGTTCCTGCGCGGTACCTCCATGGGCATTCACTTTGCCCGGCACAATCCCCGGGCGGCGGCCCAGGTGGTCTACTCCCGCTTCCCGGCGATCCGGGAGCAGATGTCTCCCGACCTGGCCCTGCAGTCCATGCAGCAGCTCCACTGGGGCTACACCGGCGGTGCTCGCTACGGAGACGGCTACGGCTGGTTCGAGATGAACGGCTGGAAGACCTACCTGGACATCATCTACAAGCTCGGCCAGACTCAGAAGCTGCTCAAGATCGAGAACGTGGCCACCAACGAGCTCATCGAGGAGGCGAACGACTTCGACCACGCCCGGGTCGAGCGGGACGCCAAGAACTTCGAGCTCAACGACACCTGGAAGGACGTCAAGGTCGTCGGGGATTGGTGATAGGCGTCCGGGTCGATTGACGGGGCACAAGTCTCGACCTGACAGCTGTCCTCGTAGCCCCGCTATAGGGGCTACGAGGTATTTTTGCTCGCCCACCTGGGGAGAAGAGTCATAGGAGTACCAATGGGTAACACAGTCATAGACGTGCAGGGCGTGTCCAAGATCTATGCCAGCGCCAGAGGCCCCGTGCACGCCGTCGAGGACTTCTCGATGAAGGTGGACGAAGGGGACTTCGTGGCCATCGTCGGGCCAAGCGGCTGCGGCAAGACCACCCTGCTGTGGGGACTCACGGGCCTGCACCCATTCTCCGCGGGAAAGGCCCTCATCCTTGGCGAACCAGTAGGCAAACCTCGTCGGGAGGTGGGGATCATCTTCCAGCAGTCCAACCTCCTGCCCTGGCGAAACCTCATGCAGAACATCAGCTTTCCCCTGGAGATCATGCGGGAAAACCTCAGCGACCATCAGCGGCATATCCAGGAGCTGATCGACAGCGTGGAGCTTTCGGGATTCGAGAAGCATTACCCTCGGGAGCTCTCCGGGGGAATGCAGCAGCGGGCCTCGATCGTCCGGGCCCTGTCCTTCGATCCCAAGATCCTGCTGATGGACGAACCCTTCGGCGCGCTGGACGCCTACACCCGCGACGAGATGGATACCCTCCTGCTGGGCATCTGGAAGCGGACGAAGAAGACAATCGCCTTCGTGACCCACAGGATCGAGGAAGCCGTGTACCTGGCCAACAGGGTCTACGTGATGACCCCTCGTCCGGGCACGAACTCCGAGGTCTTCGACATCGACCTGCCCCGGCCCCGGCCCGAAGGGATTACGATGGAGGAGCGCTACTTCAAGATCGTGGCGGAAATCAAGCGCAAGATCGTCCTGGACGTGGAGAAGCAGAAAGAGGACGGTACCTACAAGAGCCAGGCCTACAGCACGGTCAGCTGAGCGAGGGCCCAAGGAGAATGAGACGAGAGATGGCAAGAGAACATGTAGACCGCTACGAAAAGCAACTGGAGGATGAGATTCCGGATTTCGAGCGCCACGATCACGAGCGCTATGGCCAGCTGGACATCTCGGCCACCCTGTCCGCCGTGCAGATTCGCGGCTGGCAGCAGATCCTGGGCATTGTCGCGGTCGCTGTGATCGTGATCGGGGGCTGGGAGCTGGGCGTGCGCCTGCTGCATGTTCCGGAGTACGTGTTCCCGACTCCCAGCGCTGTTGCCAGAGCGCTTGTGGTCAACATGCCCACAGTGTACGAGCACTTTTTCATCACCCTGGGCGAGCTGTTATCCGGCTACGTGATCGGCGCGTGCATTGGACTGTTTTTGGCCGCGGTGTTGACCCAGGTGCCCTTCCTGGAGAAGATCATCACCCCCTACATCCTGCTTCTGATCACCACCCCGACCGTCGCCCTGGTGCCGCTGCTCATGCTCCGGATGGGCTTCACCATCTGGCCCAGGATCATCGCCGTGGCCCTGGCTTCCGGGCCCATGGTCATGATCAACTCCGTGACAGGGTTCCGACGCACGGACCTGGCCAAGATCGCCCTGGCCAAGTCCTACGGAGCCTCGACCTTCCAGATCTTCTCCAAGATCCGCTTTCCCCTGGCCCTGCCCATGATCAACGTCGGCCTCTTGGTGGGGGCCATCTTC
>JAFGFV010000121.1 GCA_016930895.1 Spirochaetales bacterium
TGTACAGCTCCTCCGGAGTGCGGTCCCCGCCTACCGCCAAGCGCAGGATCGGCATTGAGGAGGGGTCGAACTCAAAGATCGAAGGACTCGCCGCTTCGTCGGGCAGGTAGTCCCGGACTTGGTCCAGCTTGTCTCGAATGTCGTTCTTGGCTTCCGTGAGATCCGTCCCCCACGAGAAGGACAATACGATCTGGCTCGAACCCTGGGAGGTTGTCGATGTCATCTCCTCGATCCCCGAAACGTTCGCCATTGCCCCCTCCAGGACCCGGGTCACGCTCCATTCGACGGTCTCAGGATCGGCATCTTCGTAGGTGGTACTGACCATGATGATGGGCGGCTGGATTTCTGGGAATTGGTCCACGGGAAGCAGAGTCGTCATGTACAGTCCTAGCCCGACGATCAGGGCAAACACGACCAGCCACGTCACCGGGCGAGCGACCACTCGATTCGCAAGACTCATGCGCCGCCTCCGGTCTGCTCGTCGTCGATAATCTTCACGGCGGCGCCGTCAGATAGAAGGCTCTGGCCGCTCACAACAACTTCCTCACCGCTCTCGATTCCAGCGGTAATCTCGACCATGCCCCCAGAAGAAATCCCGATTCTCACCGGCCGCTGCACGGCCCGATTGTCCTGCAGCACGAACACTACATCCTGAGCACCCTGCCCGTTACGGCGGACCACGCATTCCGCCGGGATCCGTAGAACTGCATGTCTTCGTTCCGTTACGAGCTGCACGGTGGCGTACATGCCTGCCCTTACCCCCCCGTCTTGACTGTCGAGGACGAGTGTGGCCTTCAGGGTCCGGGAGGCGGAATCGACGACCGGGCTCAGCTCCACCACGCGTCCTGAGAAGCTCTCCCCCGGCCAGGCGGCGAACGTGAAGGAGGCGGGGGTGCCGACCTGTACCTTGCTGATGAAACGTTCGGGGATGTGTGTCTCGATCCGCAGCGCATTGAGCTGCCCGATGGTAGCGATGGGGGTCGAACTGGTAATCGTACTCCCGACCCGGATGGGCAGGGCGGTCACCGTTCCGGAGATGGGTGCGAGCACCGGGCTTTCGGCGTACTCCTTTCCCGGCTTCGAAGGATCGACCTTGGCGATGACCTGCTCCTTGCGCACTGAATCACCGAGGCTCACCGGTAAGGTAACTACCTTGCCAGCAATGTCGGCAAACACCTCCACTTGGTGCTCGGCGACTACCTCTCCGCCGACCTGAAGAGTCTTCTGGATGGGTCCCAGGGACGCGCGCACTGTGGCGACGGCCACCGTACTTGCCGCGTCCCCGCCTGGAGCTCCCGGCTGACCGAGCCCTGCCGGACCGGCGGGTCCACCCGTGTCGTCCGGCCCTTGTTCCGCTCCCGAGGGCCCTCCGGCACCGCACGCCGCCAGAGTAGCTACCAACAGGATGGACAGAATAAGATGACGAGCCGTCACCCTTTGATAGGTCTTAGTCATGGGTTTGCTCGAACTCCTTCAGCGAAATATTCAAGGCGTAGGCAAGGTCAATCAGGCTCGAGAGATAGTTGTACTTCTCGTCGAGAAGTGACAGCTTCGCCGTCTGCAGCCCATCCGAGGCGGTCTGCACTTCAAGAAGTTCGGTTGTGCCCGCGGCGTACGCCTTCTCGGTTAGATCGTAGGCCTCTTGGGCGAGGGAGATGTTGAGTTCGAGGGCTTCCATGGTGCGTAGGGATTTCTCCAGTTCGAGCACGGCTGACTTGATTTCAATTCTGGCTTCGCGGAGAGCCTGTTCGAGGCTGAGCTGAGCTTTCGCAATCCCGTCCTCAAGTTCGGCCAGCTGCGTCTGCGTGGCAGAACCCGGTATGAATGCGTCAAGGGCCAGGGAAAGGGCGACGGTTACGGAGCCACTGTCAAACCACTCATCCGCGTCCCCCCAGTCAGCAGCGAAAGGATCATTCAGGCTCGGGGTGGTGGAAGCCGAAAGGGACAGCACTGGGGTCAGGCTGGAGGCCTTCTGGAGCCGCTTCTGATTCTCCAGTGTTTCGACCTGCTTCACGAGACTTTGGATATCGAGCCTTCCCCTGAGATAACGCTGGGCCAGGGCATCGGCCTCGAAGCTGTAGGTCTTCGCTTCGATGGCTCCTTGAAGCTCGATCTCCGTGCGGGTCTCCAGGCCCAGCAGGGACCGAAAACGCATCAGCGCGGTCGCGTAGGAAACCCGCCTCGCCTCGAGATCGGGCTTGAGATTCTCTGCCGCCACCCTGGCCGAAAGCACGTCCAGCCTCGGTGAGAGGCCGGCCTCGTAGTTCTCAAGGATTTGTTGGTAGCGTTTGTGCGCAGTGGAGAGTTCCAGCTCGGCCAAGCGGATGCCTTCCTGTGCCAACAGGAGGGAGTAGAAGCTCTTGCGCACATCGCGCTCCAGCTGTCTTTGTGCCGTCTCGTAGTCGATCAGCCCCGCTTCGTACCTCAGCAGTGTCGCCCGGATCGAATAGACCTTGGCCGCAGAGAGAGGCGCGCTGGCTGCAACGGAAAGGCCGAGATTCCACGGCGAGGGGGTGACGCCCAAGGTGCCGGCAACTTGATTGGAGCGGGTCATGGCGGCCGATGCTTCGATCGCAGGCAGAAACTCGTTCCAGGAGTTCTTCCGGGCTCGGCGGGCCGACTTTAGGGTGATCTGTTGGGACTGCATATGGAGGTTGTTCTCAATGGCCAGCTGTACTGCCGTATCGACGTCGACTGCGAGGGCTTCGCCGACTCCGGCGGCAGCAGACATCAGTAGCAGGGGCAAGACGAGGACTGTGTTCCTTATCATCGAATCTCCTCCGGGCTGTCTTGGCAGATTGGCTCAAGCACCCGCCATCGGTTGTGGCCAAGGATACCACCGGAGGGCTCGAATGAGCATAAACAGGACCTAAACGCTGCATGAACGCTTGCTAAACGGGAGGCGAGGAA
>JAFGFV010000122.1 GCA_016930895.1 Spirochaetales bacterium
CAGGGCGGTTCGAAAGGTAACGGAGCGGCGACGCGTATTGCGCCCCTCGGACTGTTCTACTGGGACAGCAGCGTTCTGAACGCGAAGGCTGAGGAGCCGGCGCTCGTAACCCATAGGCATACCGAGGGACGGGACGGCACTGTCTTGTGACGGGGATAGTCGCTTCGAGGGCTTGGACCGCCTGACTCGCCGCGGCGACTCAAACGGTCGGTAGCGTGAACTGGTGGTGTTCGACATTGAACACTCATCGCACGGGAAATCGGGACGTGCCGGGGGTCTGGAGGCACTGGGAGTTCCGCCGGCGAAAGCCGCAGAAGAAACAGGAGGAAACGACATGCCCTTGCCCACACTTCAGAGGCAGCTAGCAGAGCGACTGCTTCAGTCATTCTGTGAGAACCGCGTCGCGGCGGAGCATCGAAATCAAGTACGTGTGTACTACAAGATCCGGGGCAACTCAGTGACGCTGGTGGACAGGCGGCCGGGACTTTTGCTGCGAGATGACTGGGCGGACATGAGTATTGCCCAATTTCGCTATGATGAGTCAGATGGCACCTGGACCTTGTACTGCGCCGACCGAAACGACAGATGGCACATCTACACGGACTGTGGGCCAAACAAGGACCTGGCGGAGCTCCTGAAGGAAGTGGAGGACGATCCGATGGGGATCTTTCTGGGTTGACGGTCCGGACTCTGGGCTGCGCAAGACAAGAAGAGAAGATACGACTGACCAAGGACAACGGGACGAACCCGAGAAAGCGCTGAGATCAACCCCCCAAGGTCAGCCCATATGACGCTGGAGTAAACAGCGTTGTCGGCGGAGGCTGGCTGGGCGCGGGCTCTTTCAATCAGCCGCACAGCGCTGCCTGGTTCAGCGCGGGAACGGCGGGAAGTGAGCTTCACGTTCTGTTGCCCCGAGTCGAAGTGTTGCACGCTGGGCCGAAGGTGACCGCGCGCGGCAGGTGGAACAGTCACAAGAGAGGAACAACAAATGAGCAAGCAGTGGGCAAGAATCAAGGACCGGGTCCGCAAATTGCTTGCGCTGTCCGGTTCTCCGTATGAAGCCGAGGCGGCATCTGCGCTTGCCAAAGCGAAGGACCTTCTCTCCCACGAGGGGCTTGGACTTTCCGATCTTGACCTGGATAGGCCTGGGGTCGTCGAGCTGAGAATAGTCACTGGACCAAGAATCAGTCCCTGGGAGAAGCGACTGCTGCACTGCATACTGCTCGCCACGTACACTGAGGCGTTGCACGCGTCCGAGGGCACGGAGGGGGAACTGATCCTCGTCGGCAGGGAGGCAAATGTCCTGACTGCGAAGATTCTGTACGACTACTTGCACGAGACCGTGAGACGAAAAGCAGATACATTTCGTGACAGTATCGATGATCTGGAAAGCTTCCGGATTGGGATGGTAGACAGCATAAGAAGGAAGTTTCAAGATCAAGAACAGGCTGTTGGCACCTCAAACGCTCGGGAAGACATCACAGCGGCGATGGCACGGGAGCAAGCGAGAGAGAGTACCGACTATGTGCAGGCCCACTATCGAGGTGCGAGCTCCAGCAATGACTGGTATGGTGTAGACCCGAACAGTTTTGGCTTGGGCCAAGGGATTGGAAGAAAGATCCGGATCAACCGGCAGCTGTGCCCCCCGGATTGAACGGCAGAAGAACAAGATGCACACGAACTAGTTCAGGAGTTGACGGGGCAGGAGTCGACCGCGCAGAAGCCTGCCGCTGCGGCGAAGCGGTTGGTGGCTCGTGGGGGTACGTCTGGCAGCCTCGAAGCTCGCTGTGTCACCGCGACCTGGACTAGTCGCAGGATTGTCCGTAACGGAATGCATGGTCTATACTCATTGCATTGCAGGGCGCTGGAGCCCGGCCAAAGGTGCTGACGGCGCGACAGGGTGGCTGCGCGACAGGGTCGGGCCGCGATAAGGCGGCTTGCCGGCGTGACAGTCGGGCTGGTTGCCGAGCGACACATCACAGCAACAGGAGAAGAGGGAGGAGAGTATGCCGGAATTTGGTTCGCCGTTTTCGGGACAGGCAAGCGATCGCAAGCTGACCGACCAGGAACTGGTTCGCGCGATCCGGTTCATGATCGCCGCGGAGTACGAAGCGATCCAGCTGTACATGCAGCTCGCCGAGTCGACAGACAACGAGTTGGCCATCGAAGTCCTGCGTGACATAGCGGACGAGGAGCGCGTCCATGCGGGGGAGTTCCTCCGACTGCTTCACGAACTGGCGCCGGATGAGCGGGACCTCTACGCGGAAGGGGCCGCGGAGGTCGAGGAGGAGATCGAGAAATCGAAGTAGCAGTTGACCCGACGCGCAGCCGGCCGGAAGCGAAGACGAACTCTCTGCCTACTACATCGAGGGTGCTGGGCATCTCGGGAAGCGGAGAAGAACAAGCGTTTTAGGCCGCGCCTCCCTGCGGGGTGTGCGGGTTCTGCCCGGTCTGCGGGGCGTGCGCAGCGTCGCGGCGCTCGGGGAGAGGTCAATCGATTGGCACTAACGGACGGGTTTCCGATAACGTTGTCCGGAATAGTCACTGCCGCAGAGGATGCGCTGCGGCGGGCTCCGAGGAGGAATCCATGGCGGAGTACACGTTCGATGGAAGATGGCTGCGCAATAGTACGGGTCAGAAGCTGGGCGAACTGGATCGCAACACGATCAGGGCGTGGAACAGTGCGCGGCTAGGGGAGATCGACCGCAAGAACATCAGGGACCCCTACGGCAAGAAGGTGGCCGAGTTCGACGGCAAGACGCTCAAGGACGACATGGGAAACAAGCTTGCCACCATCCAGGAAATTCAACAGGCCGTCGAAGGCGAGGCTGGAATCAAGCTGGCGGCGATGTGGTGCCTTCTGGTGCGAAAGTGATGGCCGGAGGGGGTAGCTCCCCCGGCGGGCAGGGGGGCGGGGACCGCGATCCCTTCGATCTGGAGCGGTTCGTTCGTGCCCAGGAGGGGACGTACGCCGCGGCTCTGGCGGAGTTGGAATCCGGCCAGAAGCGCAGTCACTGGATGTGGTACGTCTTTCCCCAGGTCGAGGGATTGGGGCACAGCGGGACCTCCAGGTTCTATGCGATCAGGAGCCTGGAGGAGGCGCGGCGCTACCTGGAGCACCCGGTGCTCGGCAAGAGGCTCCTGGAGTGTGCGGAAGCGCTCCTCGGGGTCCGGGGCAGGTCTGCATCGCAGATCTTCGGCTACCCGGATGACATGAAGCTCAGATCCGCAATGACCCTCTTTTCGCGAGCGGCGGCCCATTCGCCGTCGGTGTTCGACCGTGTCCTGGAAAGGTACTTCCAGGGAGAACCGGACGGGCGGACCCTGGCCCTGCTCGAGACGCTCGCGGGTCCCTGAGGTTCGCCGCGACCGCCCGGCCGCCGCGCCGCCACGACCGCCGCCGCGACCGCCGCCAGTCGCCGCCACCGCCCGGTCGCCGCACTCTGCCCCCTCCGTGGCCGAGCCGCGCTGCCACCGTCCTTCGGCTGCGCCGTGCTGATCTCCTTTGATGCCACTTGGCGGCATTTGACGTCATTTGATGGCACGAAGCGGCAAGAAATCGAAGTCGGCAGCCGATATACCTAAGAGAGGCCGGTTTTCGAGCTTGCAGCAAGTATCGTGCGGCCCAGGCTCTGAAAACCCGGTCGCAGCGTGGTATCGTTTGTATGTTCGCCGCGCGCGGACGGCGCTCGGACCGCGGGCGCCTGAGCGTGCGGGCGCCTGACCGGATGTGCAGGAGATAGGTGGGAACCGATGGGAAAAGAGAACGCAGCGGTGGCGGGACTCCGCCCCTCCACACGAACCGGGGTGGATGGGCGGCCGGATTTGTCCTCCGCTTCACAGGCAACGCTGTTCAGGCTGATCGCGGACCACACGACCGATGCGGCGCTGCGTCTGGACAGCAACGGCTTCATCCGCTTCGCCAACGGCGCCGCCAGGGGCATCTTTGGCTACGCTCCCGAAGAGATGGTGGGCAAGCCAGTCTCCCGGTTTCTAACCAAGAACGCCGTGCGCCTGTTCGAGCAGAAGCTCGCCGTGGCGGTGCGGGAAACGGGTACGGAGCCGACGGAAAGCTCTCCGCGGGAGACCCTGTCGCTGCAGGCCCTGCACCGCGACGGCCGGCACTTCCCCGCCGAGCTGTTTCTCGTTGCGTATCGGGCCGATGTCGCGCTGGAAGTCCTGGTTCTCGTCAAGGATCTGACCCATCAGGAGACCGTAGCCCAGGAGCTCAAGGCCGTACGCAACAGCTACTGGGCCCTGTCCGAAACCGTTACGGACCCGATCCTGCAGATCAACGAGGATTTCCGCATCCTGTTCGCCAACTCGGCCGTGCGCTCCGTGTTCGGCTACACAGCCAAGGAGCTGATCAACAAGCAGATCCAGACCCTTTTTCCCCCCTCCCTGCACAAGCGCTACACGGGCCTGATCCGCAAGTACTTCGTGATCGACGATCCGGACCGCAAGGCCTCCAAGCTGGACAGCGCCCTGGAAGTCCTGGGTCAGAACAAGTTCAACGAAGTCGTGAATCTCGAGATTTCCTTCGGCAACTCCCGGGCGGTATCCGGAGAGCGGCTTCTGACCTGCATCGTGCGGGATATCTCCCAGCGCAAGAAGACCGAACGGAAACTCAAGTACCTGGCCTACCACGACAAGCTCACCGACCTGGGCAACCGGGACCTGTTCTACATCACCGTGGAGCAGTTCCTGAGTCACGTCAAGCGCTACGGGGAAGCCATCGGGGCGCTGCTGTTCCTCGATCTGGACGGCTTCAAGAAGGTCAACGACAACCTCGGCCACGGCATGGGGGACAAGATCCTGTGCGAGTGCGCCCACCGTCTGTCCGGCTGCCTGCGGGAGAGCGACCACGTGTACCGGTTCACCGAGAACCTGGAGGAGCTGCAGGCCAGCCACGAGGATCTGTTCCGCTTCGGAGGAGATGAGTTCGTGATTCTCCTGCCCCACCTGCGGCGCACCACCGATGCCGCCGTGGTGGCCCAGAAGATCATCGACGCGATCCAGGAGCCCTTCCTGATCGAAGGCAGCGAGCAAGCCGAGAAGATCAGCATCGGCGTCAGTGTGGGGATCGCGCTGATTCCCGAGAACGGGCTGGAGGCCATGGAGCTCATCCGAAGCGCCGACGTTGCCATGTACAAGGCCAAGGAAAAGCGCAATTCCTACATGTTCTTCACGAAGGAGCTCAACAAGCAGGCCACCGAGAGGCTGTTCCTGGAGAATGGCTTGAGAAACGCAGTGGAGAGCCAGTCCTTGGAGCTGTATTACCAACCGATCGTAACGGCGGACGGCAGCATCGAAGGGGCCGAGGCCCTGCTGCGGTGGAAGGCGGCGGAGAAGGGGTTCATCCCGCCGGGGGTCTTTATTCCGGTGGCGGAAGAGACCGGCATCATCCTGCCGTTGGGCGACTGGGTCTTCGAGAGGGCCTGCCGGCAGCTCAAGGAGTGGAACGACGGCGGTCACCCGCAGCTGTACGTGTCGGTGAACCTCTCGGTCAAGCAGTTCAACCACGAGCACATCGTCCGAAAGCTCGGATCGATCATCCACGGCACCGGGGTGGACCCCGCGAACCTGAAGATCGAGGTGACCGAGAGCAGCATCATGCACAACCCGCAGGAGGCCCGGGCCAAGATGGAGGAGCTCAAACGGCAGCACCCGGGTGTCCGCATCGCCATCGACGACTTCGGCACGGGGTACTCATCCCTGAGCTACCTGTCGGACTTTCCGGTGGATATCCTGAAGATCGACCAGCACTTCGTCATCAACCTGACCAAGCATCACAACACCAAGATCATCAATACCATCATCACCCTGGGACAGAGCCTGAACATGGAAGTCGTGGCCGAAGGAGTGGAGTCCGAGCACCAGCTCGAGTACCTGCAGTCGCGCAACTGCAGGACCTTCCAGGGTTTCTTCTTCGGGCAGGCAGTCCCAGCTTCCGAGATGACCCGACTGCTGTCGCTGGGCAGGCTGCCCCTGAAGGTCCTGGCAGGCCCCGCCAAGGTCTAGGGAGCCTGAGGGCTACCTTCCGGATAGACGCCGACCCGATTCCGCCCGCTGTTCTTGGCCTTGTACATGGCGTAATCGGCGTTCTTGATGATCTCGTTTGGGTCTGGGTCCTCCGCTGACAGCTCCGCTACGCCGAAGCTCATGGTGATGTGGACTTGCTCTCCGCTGACCTGGTAGGTATGGTCGGCGATCGACCGTCTCATCTTTTCGGCCGCCACCGCGGCCCCTTCCTTGCCGGTCTCCGGGAGTATGGCCACGAACTCCTCACCGCCGTAGCGCGCGATGATGTCGGACTTGCGCAGCCGGGACATGACGTGCAGCTCCGTCACCGCCCCCGAGAGAATTTGGGCCGTTTCCCGCAAGACCTCGTCCCCCCAGTGGTGCCCGAAGCGGTCGTTGATGCGCTTGAAATAGTCGATATCGCAGAAGATCACGGAGAGCACCCCGCGATGGCGTTTGGCCCTGGCTACCTCCTCGGTCAGCCGGCCTACGAAATAGCGCTTGTTGTACAGCCCCGTGAGGTGATCGGTCAGGCTGAGCTCCTTGTACTTTTCCACCTCCTGGATCAGGGTTTCGATCTTTTCCCCGTCGGGTACGGAGACCAGGCGTTTCAGGTTTTCGATTTCCCGGCGGGCCTCGTTGTAGGCGCCTTCGAGCTTGTTCTGGTAGAAGTGTATGAGGTCCCGCATCGACACGATCCCGAAGAGCCGATCGTTCTCGAGCACCGGGATGTGACGGACGCCGTGGGTCTTCATCTTCATGTAGACGGTGTTGTAGTCCTCGTCCTTGCGGGCGAATACCGGGTCCGGGGTCATGAACTGCGAAACGGGGCGCTGGAGAAGGCTGGCTCGCTCGGTGTCGTCGTGGCCCGAGAACAGCTTCAGCAGGTCCCGTTCGGTGAAGATGCCGGCGAGCTTCCCCTCCCGGGTCACCAGGATCGCCCCGATCTTGAGGGCGGCCATGGATGCCACGGCCACGGCAAGGGTCACTCCCTCCTCTACCGCGGCGGGCTGGGGTGTGATCCACGTCTCGATCGTTTCACTTTTTTGACTCATTTGCTTCACGTATAGCCCTTGGGGGTGGCAGCTGTCAACGCGCTCTGTGGGCAAGCCGTGCGCTGAATTCCGCCTGGGTGCGAGATAGAGTAGGATGAAGTATGTGGGTTCCGAGCTTTCCCGAATCGGTCCGGGTGCGACGACTGTTCGCCGCGACCCTGCTGGCACTCCTGGCCGCCGGGCGGGCAGGAGCTGTGGACCACCTGATCCTCGCGCCGGCCCTGGTATCTCCGGAGAGCGCGCAGTCCCGCCAGCGCGTGGACGTGCTCGTGCTCAAGGCGACGGCGCTGGCCAACCGGAGCTACGGGGATTGGATCGAGGTGTCGGCCCCGGCGGCTGAGGCGGGCACCGAGGGCAACGACGGCCCCCGCGGCACCGGCGGCGCCCGAGTCGCGGAAGGAGGGACGTACCGGGTTTCCGTCGTGGCGGTCCTGGAGGACAACCCGGTGGTGGCGCTCACCATCAGGGGCCCGGGCGCGGCCGAGCAGGAGAGGAGCTTCGCGCTGCTCGGGGCCCCGGGGCCCGAAAGTGCCCTCTACTTTGCCCGGGCCTTGTTCTTTCTCTGGGCGTCGGGGCAGGAGGGCCTCCGGGTGCCGGCGCAGCCCCCGCCGGCATTTCTCGACGAGTTGCCTACCGCCGCCCTCGCCGAATCGCTGCTTCCGGGAATGAGCGCGGCGCTCATGCCGTTCTCGGCGGCGGTCACCGCGAAGGGGTCAGTGATCCTGGGTCTATCCCTGTTCGCGGTGGAGATGGAGCGGAACCTGCGGGTCACGGGCACGCTGGGGATGTCCCTGTACGAAACGGGGACCGCGGGGGCCGCGCAGAGCCTGACGGCGAGCCCCGAAGGCACCGTGTACACGAAAGCCGCCATGGGTTCGGAGCTGTACTGCTTCCGCCCCGGCGCCGAGGAGCCCCGGCGGATCCGGCTGCAGGGCAGCCCGTACGGTCCGCTGGCGGCACTGCCGGACGGGAGCGTCGCGCTGCTCAACACCATGGACCGCCGCCTCTGGAGAGTCGAGAACCAGAGGGTCCGGCAGGTTCCCCTGGCGGCGGGCCCCGACGCGTGGCCGACCGCCATGGCGACCGGGCCGGAGAACACGCTGTGGATCTACTACCCCGCCGAGCGGAGGGTCAAGGTCCACGCTCCCACCGGCGAGCTCCTGGACAGCATCCTGCCCCTGATGGACTACGGGCAGCCCATCGAGGCCAGCGCCATGGCCGTCTATCCCGATGGGCGCTTCCTGCTGTACGGCCGGCAGGGACTGTGGTGCTTTGCGCGCTCCGGGCTGCCTCTCTGGCGCCTGGAGGAGCTGCCCGCCCTGGTTCCGGGGAACAGCGCCGAGCCTCTGCCCCAACCGGCGGGTCTGGCCTTGGATCCTGCCGCCGGGGTCCTGTATCTCACGGATCTGACCGGAGGGCGGCTCCTGAAGCTTCTGGACAGGACCTACTGCCGGGACTTTGGGATTCATCCGGAAGCGGAGCTGGAGCTGCTGCGTCTGAACGAGCAACAGCGTGCCGCGCCCCGGGACGCCGCCGCCACGGTGGAAAAGGCCCTGCTGTACGAGCAGGCCGGGGCGTTCGAGATGGCCCGACTGCAGTGGGAGCGGGCCCTGGAGATCGAGCCGGCTAACCGCCGCGCCGAAGCCGCCCTGGCCTCGGTCGACCGGAAGCTCGCCCGGAGCGCCGCCGCCCGGGCGCGGGACAAGGCCGTACGCATCCTCGAGGAGATCGGCCCGGAGAGCGCCCGACGTCACTACCAGGCGGCCATGCAGCTGTACGAGCGGCTGCTGTCGCGTTACCCCCAGGAGGGTGAGGCCCGCGAGGAGATGGGTGCCCTGCGGGAGCGTTTCGAGGACCGCACCCGGGGCAGCCAACCGCAGGCGCCGGAACAGGCCTTGGCCCTGGAACGGATCGAGGCGGAGAATCTCTTCCCGGCCCTGATGCACGAGTATCATCGGCGGCCGGTGCTGCGCGTCGAGCTCCGCAATACCCTCGAGGTACCGGTCGAGAGCCTGCGGGGATCCGTGTTCGTGGAGCGCTTCATGGATTTCCCGTGGGAGTCCCGGGCCGTGGACTCCGTGGGGCCCGGCGTTCGGGTCGTTCTGGAGCTCAAGATCCCGCTCAACCCGGAGGTCCTCGAGCTGGAGGAGGACCTGCCGGTGCAGGGGCGGGTGGAGATCTCCTACCGCGTCGGTCCCGAGGCCCGTCGGTTCCGCAGCTCGGTTGGCTTGATGATCCATCGGCGCACGGCCCTTCGCTGGGACGACTCCGGGAGGCTCAGCTCCTTCATCACTCCGAACGAAGGGGTGGTGAGCTCCTTTGCCCTACGGGTAAGCGCCGCGGCGCAGACGCCGAACTGCCGGCTTTCCGACCGGTTCCTGCGGGCCATGCAGATCTGTGACGCTCTGGGAGCCTTCGGCGTTCGCTACGTCGAGGACCCGGATTCGCCGATCTCCCGCGTACTGGGCCGGCAGGAGGTCGTGGACACGGTGCGCTTTCCGCGGGTCACCCTGCAGGTCCGTTCGGGCGACTGCGACGATACCACTGCGCTGCTGGCTTCCCTGCTGGAGGCGGCCGGAGTTCGGACGGCGATCATGACATCCCCGGGACACGTGTTTCTGGCCTTCGACACCGGCGAGAGCCCTTCCACCGCCTGGCTGCTCGAGGGCGCAGAACACGTTGTGGTCGTGCGCGAGGGGACGGTCTGGCTGCCCGTGGAGACCACGGGGCTCCCCGAAGGGTTCCCGGCGGCTTGGCGGCAGGCCTCCAGGCTGTACCAGGGCCACGCGGGCGGCGGGGAGATAGAGCTCCTGCCGGTCCGTGAGCTGCGGGAGCGCTACCCCCCGATTCCGCTGGCGCCCAGCAGCCTGCCCGTGGTCGAGCCGTCGGCCGGCGAGATTGATGCCCTGACCGACCGGAGCTTCGAGGAGCTGGAACGGGGACTGTACCGCGAGCGGCTGGAGGCGCTCGAGCAGGAGCTCCGGGGCCAGCAGGGAACCGCTGCGGCGAGGCTGGCAAACCGCATCGGCATCCTGCACGCGATGTTCGGGCGCGACCAAGAGGCCGAGCGGGGCTTCCGCCGCGCTCTGGGCGCTTTGCCGGCCTACGAAGCGGCGGCGGTCAACCTGGCCAACCTCCAGATCATGCATGGGCGGCTGGACGACGCCGAGGAGGTCTTGCAGCAGGCGATTCGCCGCGACCGGCAGTCACCGGCGGTGAACCTGCTCCTGGCCCTGCTGTACCATCGCCGCGGGGACCGTCGGGCCGCACGGGAGCACTTTCGGGTGGTGGAGCGCCGGGACCCACAGCTCGCGGCCAGGTTCCCGTACTTGGCGGAGAACGGTCAGCCGCAGGGCGGTC
>JAFGFV010000623.1 GCA_016930895.1 Spirochaetales bacterium
ATTCCCGTGATGGTCCACAACTCCCACATGATCGCGGCCATGAAGCAGATCTCCTGGCCGGTGTTCACCAAGCTGATCCGCCTGTGCGGGGCCGACCAGACCCTGACCCCGACTTACTGGTCGAGCATCCCGATGGTCAGCCTGGAGGAAGGGATCCGCTGCCAGCACGTCGGCCAGGCCCCCTTCCACCACATCAAGCCGATCTGGGCCATGCCCGCGGCCGGCACCTACCCCGGCCTTTGCCACATCTTCCTTTCGGAGTACGGCAAGGACATCATCATCCCCTCTGGGGGCGGCATGCTGGGGCACCCGGACGGCTATACCGCCGGGGCCCAGGCCTGGCAGCAGGCCATCGCGGCGGCCATGACCGACGTGCCCGTGGCCGAGTACGCCCGCAAGCCGGAGAACAAGGCACTGCGCCGCGCCCTCGAGAAGTGGGGCTACCTCGACCGGCCCAAGACCCCCTGGCTGCGGGTGGCGCCGAAGTTCCACCCCAAGCCCTTCCGGATGGAGGAATAGTCGAAATCATGCGGGAGCCGGGCGGAGCGGCGCAAGCCGTTTCGCCCCTTTGGCTGCTCACCCGGCTGCGCGGGAGTCCCTCTCGGGGAGTAAAGGAACGCACGACATGGCCGTAGAGATCAAGATGCCGAAGCTCGGGCAGACCACCGACGAGGTTCACCTGGTGCGCTGGCACGTCAGAGAGGGGGACACCGTATCCAAGGGCCAGCCCCTCTGCGAAGCGGAGAACGACAAGACCACCATGGACGTGGAGAGCTACGCGGCCGGCACGGTGCTGCGCCTGGCCGCCGAGCCGGACTCGGTGGTCGTTGCCGGCACCGTGATCGCCGTGCTGGGGGAGCCGGGGGAGACGCTCGCCCCTCTGCCGGCCGCGCCCAAGACAGCGGCCCCACCCTCCGTGACTGCGGCCGGAGTGCGGGCCACCCCTCTGGTCCAGAACATCGCCCGCAAGCGCGGGGTGGACCTCGGCCAGGTTCAGGGCACCGGGGCGCGGGGGCTCATCACCAAGCAGGACGTGGAGGCGTACATCGAGGGCGGCACAGCGCCCGTTCCGCAGGCGGCCGCTGCCCCGGCCGCTCTCTCCGAGCGCCAGCTTGCCCTGGGCCGGAACCTCCAGGCCTCCAAGAGCCGCATCCCCCACTACTACCTGAAGACCACCCTGTGCTGCGAGCGCCTCCTTTCCTTTCGCCAGGCCAATCTCCTGCCCGACGGCGGTCGGGTGTCCATCGACGCCCTCCTGGCCTCGGCCTGCGCCAGGGCCCTGGCCCGGCACCCCCAGGTCAACGCGGCCTTCAAGGAGGACCGCCTCCAGGTCAACCCCGGGATTCACGTGGGGGTGGCCGTTTCCGCGGAAACGGAGCTCTACGTGCCGGTGGTCCGAGACACGGACCGCAAGGACGTCCGCGAGATCGACCGGGAGCTGCGCTTCCTGGCCGCCAAGGCCCGCGGCGGGCGCCTGGAGGCCGGCGAGGAGCGCGGCGGCACCTTCACCCTGACCAACCTCGGGATGTACCCCGTGGAGGAGTTCGGGGCCATCATCAACCCGCCCCAGGTGGCCATCCTGGCCTTCGGCAGGATCGCCGGGCGCCTGGAGATCGACCAGGACGGGGCCATGCGGGTCCGCCGGGCCTGCACGGTCACGGGGAGCTTCGACCACCGGGCCGTGAACGGCGCCCAGGGGGCGGCCTTCCTGGCGGAGCTCAAGAAAATCGTCGAAGAGGAGCTGTAGAGGCCATGAGCAAAGCGAAAACCAAGCCAAACGGGAGCCCTGACGTCCTGAAAGCTCTCGGCAAAGAAAAGGCCCTCGGCATGTTCCGCAGGATGCTCGAGATACGGGAGTTTGAGGAGCAGGTGCGCTTCCTGTTCCTGGAGGGCAAGATGCCCGGCACCGTGCACCAGTACATCGGCCAGGAGGCCTGCGCGGTTGGGGTCTGCAGTGCCCTCGAGGAAGGGGACGTGATCGCCTCCACGCACCGCCCCCACGGCCATGCCCTTGCCCGAGGCATCACCATGGAGGAGGCCGCCGGGGAGCTGTACGGGAAACTCACCGGCTGCTGCAAGGGCAAGGGGGGCTCCATGCACATGGGCGACCTGTCCCGGGGGATGCTCCCGGCCATCGCGATCGTGGGGGGCAACCTGCCGATCACGGCGGGCATGGCCTTGGCCTTCAAGCTCCGCGGAGAGAAGCGGGTGGCGGTAAGCTTTTTCGGCGACGGGGCGGCCAACGAAGGGGCCTTTCATGAGGCCCTGAACGCCGCCGCCATCTACCGCCTGCCGGCGGTGTACGTGTGCGAAAACAACCAGTACGGAGCCTCCACGGCCTTCAGCAGGGTCAGCCTGCTCGACAACGTGGCAGACCGCGCTTGCGCCTACGGGATCGAAGGGCGGATCGCCGACGGCATGGACGTGTTCGCCGTGCATGCAGCGGCCGCCGAAGCTCTGGCGCGGGCCCGGCGGGGCGAGGGCCCTACCCTGCTGGAGCTCAAGACCTTCCGCCTGTGCGGTCACTCCCGCCGGGATCCGAACAACTACATGACCCAGGAAGAGAAGGAGCACTGGCAGAGCCGGGACCCGATTCCGGCCTGCGAGCGCCTCCTGGCCGAAGCCGGCTGGCTGGACGCCGCCGGGGGGGAGGCCATCAAGAAAGAAACCACCGCCAGGGCGCAGGCGGCCATAGCCGCTGCCCAGGCCGCCCCGGAGCCGCAGGCCGATGACCTCTACCAGGACCTGTACGTAAGCATGGAGGTGCCCCGATGAGGCTGAGCATCACCGAAGCCCTGCGCCGGGCCATTTACCAAGAGATGGCCCGGGACCCGAGTGTCTTCTGCATCGGCGAGGACATCGGCATTCCGGGGG
>JAFGFV010000123.1 GCA_016930895.1 Spirochaetales bacterium
CAAGGCCTACGACGTCCAGATGAAGAGCTTCGAGGTCGAGGTTCAGCACCTCTGGGACGTCATGGAGATGGTCTACGAGGACTCCAAATTCATGAAGGGGATCGTGGACTTCAAGGACCTGGCCAAGCGCAAGCGCAACAAGATCAAGCGCAGGATCAAGGCCGTGACCGGCGATCCCCTGTACGAAGACATCGAGAAGACCTGGGACGAGATCAGCTGGGTCAAGTCCGGGGACACCGAGGTCGAGCGCATGAACCGCACCTACCTCCCGGAAAAGGACAAGGTCAAGAAGCGCCTCATCCTGATGAGGGACAAGCTCCAGAAGGTGTACGGGTACAAGTACCCGATTCAGCGCCGGGTGGCCGAGGAGCGGCTCGACTACCTGGAGAGGGAGTTCGAGAAGTTCGACTACATGATCAACCCGTACCACATCCAGCCGGGCATGATTCTGGACGTGGACATCACCTCCATCAAGCGCAAGAAGGCGACCCTGGACGGCATGGCCAACGTGCTCAACGAGTTCCTCTTCGGCGTGTCCAAAGGCTTCCAGGATGCCGCCTTCGCGGCCTTCTCGCGGCGTCGCTCCACGGTGCGCGAGGACATCGCCCAGAGCTTTGCTGCTACTCCGGGTGCCGGCGAGCAAGCCGGGGCGGAATACATCGACATGCTCCAGGGCACCGAGGCGGCTGCAGCTCCGGCTCAATCTCAAGGGGTGGTGGACGTCACGCCCAAGGGGCGAGGCCGCACCGCCGGCAGCCGCACCAGCGGCAGGAGCTCCAGCGGCCGAGGGCGCTCCAGCTCTTCCCGCGGCAAGGGCAGCCGAGGCGGACGCTCCCGGGGGTCTCAGGGGCTCAAAGAGATCTAACTGAATGCTGAACAGCAGTGGTGATCCTCCGCCTGCGTGTGGGGGATCACCATTTTATTCTCCTCGCACAAAGGGGTTACGATGGCACAGGCAGTCTATGAATACGCAGGCCTGAGTACCCGTGGCGGTTTCAACCGCTCTCTCAGGCACTTTCAGGCGGTCACCGGAATCCTGCCGGACTTCGAAGGCAAGTCCAACCTGGCCGACATCCTGAATGCCATGCTGGACGACAAGTCCCTGGAGCAGAACCAGATTGCTCCGATCCTGAATGCCCTCTGCGTGGGGCATCCCAAATACCACTACGCAAGCCGTTCCTACAACCTGACCCGCAACATCGACGATTTCGCCGCGATTGTGGCGGAGGTTTCCAAGTGGAACGCCGTGGACGTGATCCTGGCCTACTACCACCCGGACCTGGGGCTGACCCTGGTCAACCCCAAGAACCCGAAGGCCTGGGAGAACGTCCAGAACCTGCGGCGTAACGAGCTGGTGACGATCTACTGCGGCACCCTGACCGAAAAGGCCGACGGCAAGCTCTACGACGCGGGGATCGAGGCCATGATCGGGCTTCTGGCCGGAGAGAAGGTCAAGACCCCGGCGGCACTGACCCAGGGCAAGTTCAAGTGGAAACCCTCCCGGGCGGCGGCTGCGCCACCCGCGGCGGTGCGTCGGCCTGGGCGGGCCCCGGCGCCGCGTGGCCGCCGACCTCGGGGCGTTCCCCGAGGCGTGGTGGCCCCGGCGCGAGGCGCCGTGGTCGGCGCCCCCGCGGCGGCCCCGCCGGTCCCGGCGGCGCCGCCGGCCGGGGCCAAGCGGCGAATGACCCCCATGTACTCGATCCCGGTCACCAACGAGCTGTTCCATAACGGAAACGTGGAGGCCTGGAAGAAGGTCATCGCGAGCTACAACCAGAAATACCCCGGTCTGGAGGTGTTCATCTTCTACGAGGGAGAACGCATCCACGACATCAACACCCTGTTCAAGTGGGGCAAAGTCAAGCACGGCAGCATGATCATGATCGCCGTGGCCGGCGAGGACATCAAGGACGTGGCCAAACTCCAGCGCTACCTGCGGCAGGGGGCGAGCCCGGCCTTCGAGGCCTTCCTCAAGTTCCCGGTCAATACGGTGCTGAACCTGTTCTAAGGCGATACATGGGGTAATTCAGAGATGAAACGGAACGTGTTCTTTTTCAGTGAGAGGGAGTTCATCGACAAGGAAGAGATCCTGAACAAGATCGGGATCCGGGGCCGCCGGGCCATGGAGCTGGCGGAGCTGGGGCTCCCGATCCTGCCCGGGTTCGTGATCGACTCGGAAATCACCTCCGAGCTGGAGTCCCTCTCTCTCAGGCCGCACCTGGCCGGGTTCTTCAAGAAGCTGGAGGCAGGGACCGGCAAGCGCTTCGACGCCCCGGCCAACCCGATGCTCCTCAAGATCGTGATCAGCCCAAGCCTGGTCATCACGCACTACCCAACCCTGCACAACTACGGGCTCACCAAGTCGACGCTCCCCGGCTTCGTGACCTTCGTGGGCGAGAACTTTGCCTGGCACGAGGTGCAGTTTCTCTGCCGGGGCAGCCTGGAGATCGAGGCCCGGATTGCCGAGCTGGAAAACCGGGACAAGGATCTCAGGCAAATCAAGGCGGCCATCGACCGTCTGGACACGGAGCTGTCCGGCAGGATGACCGCGGAGGAACGCCGCAAGAGCGTGCTGGCCACCCTGCCGCTGCTGCCCGGGGGGTTCTTCGACCAGGGGGCGTACGAGCAGATGGAGATCGCCCTCAAGCGGGTCAGCCACATGCTGGCCCTCGACGAGATGAACAACCAGGACACGGCGCTCCTGATCCAGCCCATGGTCTACGGCAACTACGGCAAGGACTCGGCCAGCGGCAACTTCTTTACCCGCAACATCGTGACCGGAGAGCGCAAGCTTCAGGGGGAGTTCTACCAGAGCGCCTTTGACGCCATCGGGGCCCAGGGCAAGGACATCAACAGCATCGCCAAGGGGTACTTGGCGGCCCTGGAGAAGATCGGCCGCGCGGTGGAGGACCACTTCAAGGAAATCCGCTCCATCCGCTTCACCATCGAGAACAAGAAGCTGTGGCTGATCGACCAGCGGGCGGTCATGAGTAAGTCCACACAGTCGGAGATCCAGACCCTGCTGGACCTGTTCAACCGCAAGGTGGTGGACGACCGGTTCGTGGTCTCGAGGGTCAAGCCCCAGCAGCTCAACGAGATCCTGCACCCCGTGATCAATCCCGCCTCCGTGGCCAAGCTCAAGGGCCTGCCGGGGGGAATCGCGGGTGCTCCCGGCGCCGCCATCGGCCGGGTGTACTTCACCACCGAGAAGCTGCTGGACGCCTACAAGGAAGCCCAGCACGCCGGGTCGGACACGCGGCTGATCCTGTGCATGCCCGCCACCTTCGCCGAGGACGTCAAGGCCATCGAAGTGGCCACCGGGGTCCTGTCCTGCGAGGGAGGGTACTCGGCCCACGCCTCGGTCGTGGCCCGGCAGTACGGCAAGGTCTCCCTGGTCAAGCCGGACATGAAGATCCGGGGGAACAAGGCCGTCTTCGGGGCGGTCACGGTGGGCGAGGGGGACTACCTGACCCTGAACGTGCCTTACTACGGCGACCCTGCCGTGTACCTGGGCACCGCCGAGCTCATCGAGCCGGACCCCGATTCCTCGGGCCTTCTGGCCTTCAACAAGCTCGTTCAGAGGTTCGTCAAGGAGTTCCACGTGCGGGCCAACGCCGACAGCCCGAGGGACGCCGCCCTGGCGCGCAGCTTCGGTGCCGGCGGGATCGGGTTGTGCCGGACCGAACACATGTTTTTCCAGGCCGAGCGCATCAACGTGTTCCGCGAGATGATCCTGGCCGACAGCACCGAGGAACGAAGGCGGGCCCTGGCCCGGCTGCAGCCGATCCAGAAGACCGACTTCTACAAGATCTTCAAGAGCATGAGCCCGCACGAGGTCACGATCCGGCTGCTGGACGCCCCGCTGCACGAGTTCCTGCCCCACAACCCCGACGAGATGGCCAAGTTCCTGGCATACCTGCGGGCCCGGCAGAAGGCGGGGTTCTCGGAAAGAGAAGTGCGCGCCCGCTGCGACGCCCTGGCGGAGTTCAACCCCATGCTGGGGCACCGGGGCTGCCGCATCGCTGTGAGCTTCCCGGAGATCTACGAGATGCAGGTCCGGGCGATCTTCGAGGCCGTGTACACCCTCCAGAAGGAGGGAGTGCCCGTGCACCCGGAGATCATGATCCCGATCATCATGAACGAGACCGAGCTCAAGCTGCTGGTCTACGGCAAGAAAATCGAGGGCGGCTCGATCCGGGGGCTGGTGGACGTGGAAGAAGAGGTCCGGGCCGCCATGAAGGCCCGCAAGGTCGACTACAAGATCGGCACCATGATCGAGCTGCCGGTGGCGGCCCTGGGCGCCGGGGAGATCGCCCGCTACGCCCAGTTCTTCTCCTTCGGGACGAACGACCTGACCCAGACTACCCTGGGGCTGTCCCGGGACGACTTCAACTCCTTCATGCCCGACTACACCCAGTTCGACGTGCTGGACGGGAACCCCTTCCAGATGCTCAACCCGCACGTCAAGGAGTTGGTGGAGATCGCCACACAGAGGGGCCGGCTGACCCGTCCCGACCTGATCGCCGGGCTGTGCGGGGAGCACGGGGCGGTGCCCGAGAACATCCGTTTCTGCATGGAGGCGGGGCTGAACTACGTGTCCTGCTCGACCTACTCCGTGCCCATCGCCGCGCTGACCATCGCGCAGGTCAACCTGGAGCAGGGGGTGGCATAGGCGCCGGTGCCAGGCGTCCTCCGGGGGAAAGCACGCACCGGGGGCGCGACAGGGAGTCCAGGGAGCGCGGGCGGCGGACCGGGTATCGGATCTGCGGCCGCGCTCCTTTTTTTTCGCGTCTTTGTTCGCGCGGGGGCTCAGTGCCGGGCGCCGAGCTCTTCCTGCTTTTTCAGCTCTTCGGCCCGCTCGAGGAAGCGGCGGGCATAGTCGTCGCTTCCCATCCTGCGGTACAGCTCTCCGAGGCTCTGGTAGGCCCTCCATTCCTTGGGACGTTCCGAGACCACCTGCCGCAGCAGGGTGGCGGCCTTTTCCAGCTGCTCCTCGGCGACGTGCAGGCGGGCCAGCTCCAGGGGCAGCCAGCGGCTGTTCTTGAGCATCTTGGCGGCCTTCTCCAGGAGCAGCACGGCAGTGGGACGGCTCCCGGTCTCCTCCAGGCAGTGCACCAGGGCCCGCAGGAGGTCCTCGGCCCTGGGGGTCTCGAGGAGGAGCTCACGGTACAGGAGGATCGCCTCGGGATAGCGCCGGGTGCGCTGGTAGCAGGTGGCGAGCATCCGGCGCAGGCCGTGGCTGTTCGGCTCGGTGGGAAGCAGGGTCTCCAGCTGCCGGCGGGCCGCGGCATAGCGCTTGCGCCCGAACAGCAGCTCGGCGAACTCGCGCCGGGTCGAGCGGTCCTCCGGGTAGTGCTCGAGGTATCGGGCGAAGGCCTTCTGCAGGTCCGCCGCGCGGGACAGCTCCCGGTAGACCCGCACCAGCGCCAGAAGGGCCCCCCGATGGTCCTCCACGCGCTGCAGGGTCCGGCGGAACCATCCTTCGGCCAGCTCCGGCAGCTCCGCGCGCAGGTACTCCTGCCCGAGCGCGTGCATGAGGTGCGGGTCGGGCCCGAAACCCCGGATTTGCTCCTGCAGCAGCGGGATGGTCTGCTCGCAGGAGGCGTCCAGGAAGGGCAGGGACAGGGCCCGATAGTAGGAGGCGTAGCTGTCCCCGGGATTCAGCTTGAGGATCCGGCTGAGGAGCGCCTCCAACTCCCGGTACTCCCCGCGGCGCCAGAGCACATCCGCCAGCCCGTAGCTGTACTCGATGCGGCGGCGGTCCGCCTCCAGGGCCCTCTGGTAGTGGTTCTTGGCCTTGCGCAGCTCGCCCAGGGTCCCGAAGCACTCCGCCATGACCGCGTGCATTTCCCCGTCGTGGTAGTCCTGGCGGAGAACCTGCCGGGCGCACTCCAGCGCCTCGCGATGACGCTGGTTCTGGAACAGCACCAGGGTCATCAGCCGAAGCAGCCCCTGAGTGTCCTGGATGATCCTCGGCTGCTGACCCAGCAGCTTCATGGCCTTGCCCATCTCCGCATAGGCCGCGCTGTGGTCGCCCCCGTTCAGGTGGGTGGCCGCCTTCTGGAGGTACAGGACGGGGTCGTCGGGCTGCAGGCGGGAGGCCTGCTCGAAATGCTCCAGGGAGCGGGCGTGGTCTCCCAATTCGCGATAGATGCTGGCCAGATACAGGTGGGCCACCAGGCTGTCGGGACGGTGCTTGAGGATGAACTGCAGGTTCGCCCGGGCGTCCTGGTAGGAGCGCCGGTGGAACAGCCGGATTCCCTGCGTGAGCAGGGCGTTGAGATAGCCCGTGAACAGCTTCTCGTCCCCCGGGGCAAGCGCCAGGGCCTGTTCGAAGCACTGCACGGAGGTCTCGGGGTGTCCGCTCTTGAGCAGCGTGAGGCCCAGCAGCCCGAGGGCGGGGGCAAAGCCCGCGTCAAGGCGCACCGACTCCCGCAGATGCCGGCCCGCGCGGGACAGAAGGCCGAGAGCGAAATAGGTCCTTCCGATGAAGAAATGGCCCTGGCTGGAGTCGGGCTGCTGCCTCAGATAGTAGCCAAAGGCTTGAACCGCCCGCGGGTAATCCTCCAGCGCATGGTAGCTGCGCCCGAGGTACAGCAGGGCTTCGGGCATCCGGTCGGTCTCGACGACGATCCCCTGCAGCAGCTCCACGGCCCGTAGATAATCCCGGTTGCGGCCGGCTTCCAGTGCTGCGTCGTAGCGTTCCTGCAGGTTCTCGGTCCTCATGCCCCCCGCCGGCGAAAAAAACGGTCCGCCTTTACAAAGGGGAGGATATCATATAAGTATTCCTCTATGGTAGAGGGGGTGCGGAGGGCCATCTTCAGGCAGCTGAGTTCCGCTGAGACCGGCGGGGCGGTGTTCCGCCTGGTCTACGTCCCGGTGCTGGCCGGCCTGGTGGCCTGGGGGCGTCGGGAGGGGGGCTTTGCGCCCGGGGTTCACGGGGTCCTGGCGGGCTGCGTTCTTCTCGCCTGGGGGTACTCCGGGTCCGTCCTGGCCCTGGTGCGCAGCGGCCGCCTGCGCGAAGGCTTGAGCCACGTGTCGGCCCTGGTCGATGCGGCCGTCGGTTCCGCATGCCTGGCCCTGGCCTTCGGGGTGAGCGCCCCCCTGTGGCGGCATCTCCTGCCCTGGCTCGCGGTCCTTCAGCTGTTCATCGCGCTGTGGCTGGCAGCAGCCCGCCTCTTCCCGGCCAACGCGGTCGTCTCCGGCGTGTTCACGGCCTGCGGGGCCGCGGCGGCGGCAGCGGCCGCTGCGGTTGCGGGGACAGCCGGGGCAGCGGGGCCGGCAACGGCGGACCGGCTCGTGGCGGGGCTGTTGATCCCGGTCGGCCTGGCCCTCGGGGGCGCGGCCGCCTGGCAGTGGAGCAGAACCTCGCTGGGACTGCTGCGGAAACACTACCTGAGCGACGACCTGGCCCGGGCGCGCAAGAGGCTCGCGGCGCTGGAGGGAGCCCTCACGGCTGCCGCCGCGGAGGTATCCTCCTCCTCCACGGAGCTGCAGACCAGCACCGCAGCCGCCTCCGTGCGCCTGTCGCAGGAGCACAAGGCTCTGGAGGCGGCCTCTGCGGCGGCCGAGCGGCTGGATTCCGATACCTCCAGGCTCCAGGGCAGCCTGGGGGCGATCTGGCCGGCGGCGCAGCGGAGCGCAGAGGCCGCGCGCGGGGCGACCGAGGCGGTTCAGCAGGTGAATGCCCGCATTGCTGCGGTGCAGGAGGTGGCGCATCAAATGGGTGCCTCGCTGGATCTGATCAACGAGGTCACCGATCAGACCAGCCTCCTGGCGCTCAACGCGGCCATTGAAGCCTCCCGGGGCGGGGGCGGAAGCGCGGAGGGGTTCCCCGTGGTGGCGGAAGAGATCCGTACCCTCGCCGAGCGCTCGGCCGGCATCGCCGCGGAGATCGGCCGGCTGGTCAAGCAGATGAAGACCGCGATCACCGCTGCGGAGGCGGCTTCCCGGGAAACCGGTCGCGTCCTGGAGCGCATCCGCGTCGACGCGGCGGACGTGGAGACCTTCTCGGCGACGGCCGGGGGGAGCCTCGAGGAACAGGCGGGGGTGGCCGCCGCGCTGCGGGAGGCGCTGGAGCAGGCCCAGGGGTTCGCCGCGCAGAGCGCCGCCGCGGCGGATGCGGTGTTGCGCCTCGGCGGCCGCATGCGGGATGAGGGCGCGCGCCTGCGGAGCCTTCTGGACGGCCCGCCTCCGGCGCGCAAGAACTCTTGAGGGGAGAGCCAATGAACCTGGTGGTGATCGGGGCCCAGTGGGGCGACGAAGGCAAGGGCAAGATCGTCGACTTCCTCGCCGAGGAGGCCGACATCGTGGTGCGCTACTCCGGGGGAGCTAACGCCGGGCACACCGTTGTGATCGGGGACCAGACCTACAAGCTGCACCTGATTCCTTCGGGGGTGCTGAGCCCGGCGACTCGGGCGGTGCTGGGGATCGGGATGGTCGTGGACCTGGAGAACCTCTTCGAAGAGCTCGCGATGCTGGAGGCCAAGGGTATAGTCTGGAACGGGCGCGTGCTGCTCTCCGATCGGGCTCACCTGGTGCTGCCGCGCTACCGGCAGATGGACAGGGAGCGGGACGCCGGCAGGCGCGTGCCCCTGGGCACCACGGGGCGGGGCATCGGCATCGCCTACGCCCTCAAGGCCTACCGGGAGGGGATCCGCGTCGGGGACCTATTCGACCCCGAGGTTTGGGGGGCCTTGAGCCCGGAGGACCGGGAGTACCTGGATCCCTTCCGCGAGCGGATCGAGCCCATGGTCGTGGACGTGTCGCGGCTCATGTACGAGTCCCGGGGCAGGAACGTGCTGTTCGAAGGGGCCCAGGGCACCCTGCTGGACCTGGACCTGGGCACCTATCCCTTCGTGTCCTCCGGGATCTCCTGCGCGGCCGGCGCGGCGATCGGGGGCGGGGTGGGGCCTCAGGAGATCCACCGGGTCATCGGAGTGTTCAAGGCCTACTCCACGAGGGTGGGCAGCGGTCCCTTCCCTTCGGAGTTTCGCCAGGAGCGGGACGGGAACCTGGGCGAGGTGGTTCGCGAAATCGGCCGGGAGTACGGGGTGACCACCGGCCGGCCAAGGCGTTGCGGCTACCTGGACCTGGTGAGCCTGCGCTACGCCTGCCGGAGCAACCGCATCGATGCGCTCTCCCTGACCCACCTGGACGTGTATGACCTGATGGATGAAGTCCAGGCATGCGTGGCGTACAGGCTCCGGGACGGACAGAGCGACGAGTTCCCCGCCTCCATCACGGCTCTCCAGGAGGCCGAGCCGGTGCTCAAACGCTTCCCGGGCTGGAAGCGGCCGATCACCGACTGCCGCCGCGAGGCCGACCTGCCGCCTCAGGCCCGGGACTACGTGCGCTTTATCGAGGAGTATACGGAAACCCCGGTGGAGATTACCTCCGTAGGCTGCAAACGCGATCAGACGATGGTGCGCCGCGACCCATGGACACGATCCTGATCCTGGATTTCGGCAGCCAGACCACTCAGCTGATCGGCCGCCGGATCCGGGACCTGGGCGTCTACAGCGAAATCGTGCCGGGAGAGACCCCCCTGGAGGGGCTCCTCGGCGAGGAGATCCGCGGCATCGTTCTCTCGGGGTCCCCCTTCTCGGTGTACGAGCAGGGCTCCCCCCGACCCGACCCTCGGGTCTTCGAGCTGTCGATTCCGGTCCTCGGGATCTGCTACGGGGCGCAGCGCATGACCCAGGACCTGGGCGGGCAGGTCCGCGGGCTTGCCCGCAGGGAGTACGGCCGGGCCGTGGTCGAGGTCGAGGAGCCGTCCCCGCTTTTCGACGGGGTGCCCGCCCGCTTCGTTTCCTGGATGAGCCACGGGGACACCATCGTGACCCCGGCCCCGGGTTTCCGCGCCGTGGCCAAGACCGAGTACGGGCTCCCCGCGGTGATCGTGCACGAACGCAAGGCCGTGTTCGGGCTCCAGTTTCACCCCGAGGTCAGTCACTGCGAGCACGGTGACAGGATCCTGGAAAACTTCGCGGTCGGCATCTGCGGCGCCCGCCGTCAGTGGGGCATGGAGGCGTACCTGCGTCAGGTGAGCGGACGTATCCGCGAAAGGGTCGGTGAGCGGATCGTCCTGCTCCTGGCCTCCGGGGGGGTGGACTCCACCGTGCTGGCGGCGCTCCTGCTGCAGGTCCTGGGCCCGCAGCAGGTGCACCTCATGTACATCGACTCCGGGCTCATGCGGCTAAACGAGAGCGAGGAGGTGACCCGCAGGCTCGAAGCCCTGGGCGCTCAGCACCTGCACGTGGTGGACGCTTCCGAGCGTTTCCTCTCGGGCCTGGCCGGAGTCCCGGACCCGGAACGCAAGCGCGAGATCATCGGTGACCTGTTCATGGAGGTCCAGGCCAAAGAGATCGCCCGGGCGGGCGTGCAGAACGCCTTTCTGGCCCAGGGGACCCTCTACACGGACCTGATCGAGTCAGGCAAGGGGGTCGGGGGCCAGGCCCACGTGATCAAGAGCCACCACAACGTGCGCTCGCCCCTGGTGGAGGAAAAACGCCGGCAGGGACTCCTGCTCGAACCCCTGGCCGACCTCTACAAGGACGAAGTCCGGAGGCTCGGGCTGCATCTGGGCCTGGACGAGGAAAGCGTGTATCGCCACCCCTTTCCCGGCCCGGGGCTGGCCGTGCGCATCCCCGGGGAGGTCACCCGGGAGAAGTGCCGGATCCTGCAGGCCGCGGACGCCATCTACGTGGAGGAGCTGCGCCGGCGGGGGCTGTACCGGGAGATCTGGCAGGCCTTTTCCGTGCTCCTGCCGACGCGATCCGTGGGGGTGGCCGGTGACGTGCGCCGCTACGGCTTCGTGCTGGCGCTCCGGGCGGTGGTTTCCAGGGACGGGATGACCGCGGACGTCTTTCCCTTTCCGCCCGTGGACCTCCTGGAGATCTCGGCCCGCATCACCAACCAGGTCCCCGAGATCGGGCGGGTGGTGTACGACGTTTCCAGCAAGCCCCCGGCCACGATCGAATGGGAATAGAAAAGCTTCAACCAAAAGCACAACAGGGTCGATAATCTCTGTGACCGCTTCGGGCAGACAGGAAGCCCGGCTGCGGATCCACGGAGGTACCCCATGGGCGACGCTGAGCTGCCGGACGACCCCAGCGTGGCGGAGATGATCGGCTGGATCGCTGGACGCTACCAGATGACCAAGGCCGACCTGGCTCGCATGTTCCAGACCACTCAATCGACCATCCACTACTGGGTCAGGACCGGGCGCATCTCCTATCGAAACCTCCGCAAGCTCCGCTCCAGCTACTACTACCTGCACAACACCCGGGATCCGCACGCCGAGGAACGCAAGTGCCAGGAGTGCGGGCAGTGGCGGCCCCTGGCCCGCTTCCGTGACGGCAAGGCCATCTGCCGGGAGTGCGAAAACACCAAGACCCTGCGGCACTACTGGCAGAACCGGGAAAACGAGCTCGAGCGCCGCAAGGCCAAGAACTGGTACAACCAGGCCGCCCGTTAGCCCCGGTCACCCCGCACGGGCCCTGTCCCCGGGGAGCCGCTCACTCGGCGGCCTTGCTCAGGGCCTGATCCAGGTCCGCGAGGATATCCTCGAGCCCCTCGATCCCGATCGACAGCCGGATGTAGTCCGGACTGACTCCTGCGGCCCGCTGCTCCGCCTCGCTGAGCTGCTGGTGGGTCGTGCTGGCGGGGTGGATCACCAGGGACTTGGCGTCCAGGATGTTGGCGAGGTGTGAGAACAGACGCACCTCTGCGATGAAGCGTTTGCCCGCCTCGTAGCCGCCCCGGATCCCAAAGCCCACGATCGCCCCCTGCCCGTCGGGCAGATAGCGCCGGGCCAGCCCATGGTAGGGGCTCGAGGGCAGGCCGGGATAGCGGACCCACGCGACCTTCGGGTGTTTCTCCAGGAACTCCGCCACCGCCTGGGCATTCTCACAGTGACGCTTGACCCGGACGTGGAGGGTTTCCAGCCCCTGCAGGAACAGGAAGGCGTTGAACGGCGAGAGGGCCGCTCCCAGGTCTCGAAGCATGGTGACCCGCAGGCGAGTGAGGTAGGCCCGGGGACCGAAGCTCTCGACGAAGCGGACCCCGTGGTAGCTGGGCTCAGGCTCGCTGAGCTCCGGGAACTTCCCGTTGCCCCAGGGGAACCTTCCGGAATCCACCACCACTCCACCGATCGAGGTGCCGTGGCCGCCGATGATCTTGGTGGCGGAATGGATCACCACGTCGGCCCCATGCTCGAAGGGGCGCAGCAGCACCGGGGAGGTGGTCGTCGAGTCGAGGAACAGGGGAAGCCCGTGCTCATGGGCCACGTCCGCGACCCGGCGGATGTCGAGGACGTCCAGCCTCGGGTTTCCGAGGGTCTCTCCGTACAGGAGCCGCGTCTTGGGCGAGATGGCCCGGGCGAAGGCCCCGGGGTCGTCCCCGTCCACGAAACGGGTGGTGATGCCCAGCCTCTCGAGGGTGTAGTGGAAGAGGTTGTAGGTGCCCCCGTACAGGCTGGAAGAAGAGACGATCTCGTCGCCGGCTCCGGCGATGTTGAGCACGGCGAGGGTGACGGCCGCCTGACCGGAGGCCAGCGCCAGGGCCCCGACCCCTCCTTCCAGCTCGGCCATGCGCGTCTCGAACACCCCCGTGGTGGGGTTCATGATCCGCGTGTAGATGTTTCCGGGCTCCTTGAGTGCGAACAGGTCCGCCGCGTGCTCGGGGCTGCGGAACAGGTAGGAGCTCGTTTGATAGATCGGTACCGCGCTCGCCAGCGTCGAGTCCTCCCCGGCGAAGCCGGCGTGCAGGAGCTTGCTCTCCAATCCCAGGTCGTCCGGCAGCATTGGTTCCTCCCCCTCGATTACATTACCTTACAAGTAAACTATTATACCGAGTGTAGGGCATGGCGCCCTGCCGAATCAATAGCCC
>JAFGFV010000624.1 GCA_016930895.1 Spirochaetales bacterium
CCAGCGGGCCGGCGTCACCGTTCGGACGGTCCGCTACTACGAGGAGCTCGGGATCCTGGAGTGCTCGAACCGCACGGGCACCCGCCACCGCCGCTACAGCGATCGAGATCTCGTGCGGTTGAGGCGGGTGCAGCAGCTCAAGGGCTATGGCCTGAGCCTTGGGGAGATCCGGGAGATCTTCGAGCTGGCCCGCGAAGACCCCTCGGGGGAGAAGAGCCGCCTGCGCCTGCTGTCGCGTTACCGGGAGAAGTGCCGGGAGGCCGAGCGGCGCAAGCTCAGCCTCGAGAGGTACATCGCGGAGCTGGAATGGCACATCGACCAGCTCGAGAAAGTCAGCAACTTCCAGGCCTGTCCGGGAGAGGAATGCAGGAGCTGTGTCTACACCGCGGTGTGCAAGTTCTACAGGGGGTCGGGCTCCGGCCAGGAGGAGGGGGCATGAAAGCGGCGGTTCTGACGGGCCCGCGGGCCATCGAGATCCAGGAGCTGGCCACCCCCGAGCCCGGGCGGGGAGAGGTCCGGGTGCGCCTCAAGTACTGCGGGATTTGCACCCTGGAGCAGCGGCTGTACACCGGGGAGGTCAAGATCTACTACCCGATCGTCCCCGGCCACGAGGCCGCCGGCATCATCGACGCGGTCGGCGAGGGGATGGTCTCAGACCTGCGCCCGGGCATGCCCGTGGCGCTGGACCTGGTGTACCGCTGCGGTGAATGTCACTTTTGCCGCACCGGGCAGTCCAATCTCTGCCTCAACCGCTACAAGAACGGCCGCGGCGTGCTCGGCGGATTCGCCGAATACATCGTCGTGAGCTCCAGGCAGGTCTTTCCGGTGCCGGAGAGCATGCCGCTGCGCCAGGCCGCCTTTGCCGAGCCGTTGGGCTGCTGCATCCGTTCGCTCAAGAAGATCGGCCTGAGCCTGTCGGAGGACCTGCTGATCATCGGGGCCGGCCCCATGGGGTTGATGCACCTGGTCGCTGCCCGCTGCTTCGGAGCTCGGATCATCGTGTCGGATCCCAACGCCGAGCGGCTGGCCCAGGCCGCGGCCCTCGGGGCCGATGTGAGCCTGGATCCGACCAGGGGCGATCTCAAGGCGGTGATCCGGGAGTTGACCGGCGGTAAGGGCGTGGACGCCTGCATTCTGACCTCCCCGGCGGAGGCGGCGCTGCAGGAAGCCATCGATTGCATCGCGGTCAACGGGCGCATCAATATCTACACCTCCTACAACACCAAGCCGGCGCTCCCCATCGACGCCAACACCATTCACAAGGGCGAAGCCCTGGTCACCGGGAGTGAGGGGCGCACGGAGAAGGATTTCCTGCAGGCGGTGCGCCTCCTGAGCTTCGGGAAGGTCCAGGTCGAGCCTCTGATCAGCGAGCTGGTGGGACTGGCCGCGATCGAGCAAGGACTGCAGGACGCCCAGAGTCCCAAGACCTATCGGGTCCTGCTCGATCACGAGGCGTAGAGGCTCCGGCTCGCCATGGTCCTGGCGGTCGATGTCGGCACTACCTCCCTGAAGGGCGGGCTCTTTGGCCCGGAGGGGATTCTCCAGGCACGGGCCGAGGCCCCTGTCCGCCTGGCCGACCGGGACGACCCCCTGCATCACGAAGCCGACGCCAACAACTGGCTCAGCGCCCTCGGGATGGTGGCTGCGCAGCTGGAGCTCTCGCGGGAAAGAGAGCTGGCCGCGGTGGTGGTCAGCGGCAACGGCCCGACCTTGGTGCCGGTGGGGGCCGGGGGAAAGCCCCTGGACTTCGCCATGACCTGGATGGACCGCCGCGGGGTGGAAGAAGCGAAGCTCGTGGGCGAGGCCGCGGGGCGCTTCGTGGACCCCACCTTCTACCTGCCCAAGGCCTACTGGGTCTTCCGCCACCGCCGCCGGCTCTACGACCGCACCCGTTGGTTCATGACCTGCCCGGAGTTCCTCGTGTTCCAGCTGACCGGGAGCGCGGTCACGGTGCTTCCCGGCGAAGGCTTCAAGCCCTACATGTGGACGGACGAGGTCGTGGCCCGCCTGGGGATGGATCCGGGGAAGTTCCCGCCCTATGTCCGCACCGGTGAGCTCATCGGGCCCGTCCGCAAGGCGAGCGAGGAGACCTTGGGGATCCCGGCGGGAGTGCCTGTGTTCGGGGGCGGGCCGGACTTCATCATGACCCTGCTCGGCACCGCCTCCGTGGTCCCCGGCCGCGCCTGTGACCGGGCGGGCACCTCGGAGGGGATTAACCTGGCTTCCGAGAAGCCCCTGGAGGACCGCAGGCTCCTGTGCCTCCCGCATCCCATCGAAGGGCTGCACAACATCTCCGGGATCATCTCCACTTCCGGCAAGGCCCTGGAGTGGTTCAAGAACCTCAGCGGCCGCCGCGAGGTGGACTACGACACCCTGTTCGAGGACGTCTGCCAGGCACCCCCCGGCGCGAGGGCCCTGCTGTTTCTGCCGTACCTGGCCGGCGAGCGGGCCCCGCTGTGGGACCCTTACGCCCGGGGCTGCTTCGTCGGGCTCACCATGAACCACGGGCGCAGGGAGATGACCCGGGCGGTGGTGGAGTCGGTAGGTTTCGCCATCCGCGACGTGATCGAGGTCATGGGTGAGAACGGCCTCGAACTGGGGGAGCTGCGGGTCACCGGAGGGCAAGCCCGAAGCCCGCTGTGGAACCAG
>JAFGFV010000625.1 GCA_016930895.1 Spirochaetales bacterium
CAGCTCGGTTACGTGGCCGCGGCCAGGGCTTACGGCGTGATCCTGTCGATCGACGGGCGTGGGGTGGTGACGCTCCATTTCCCGGTCGGTTCGACCGGCGCCGGAGAGCTGGAGCGCGAGGGGGAGAGCCTGCTTCCGTTTGCGTACGAGCTGGACGACGCCCCCGGGTTCGAACGGTTCTTTTTCGTGACCGGGCCGGAGCCCTTCGCGGTGGACTCCGTTCTCGAGGCGGCCGAGCGCCTGGCGGCAGACCCGGAGCAGGCGCGCCAGGCCCCGCTCATTCTGCCCGGTGAGCTGGAGCAGGTATCAATGATGCTGAAGAAGACAGCCGCGGTGCGGTAACGCGGCATCCACGGACACTGCAGGGAGCAGCGGATGAAGCGGTTCGGGATCGTTGCGGTCCTTCTCGTCATAGGCTTTGGGGCGTTCGCCAATCAGGCGGCGCTCAGGCGATTTGCCATATTCGTGGGCTCGAACTCCGGCGGAAGCGACCGCGTGACCCTTCGCTACGCCGAGGACGACGCGCTGGGCATGGCTTCGGTGCTCCAGGAGCTCGGCGGGGTCGTGCCCGGTGACAGCCTGCTGCTGCTGGGGCCGAACAGCGGCGAGCTTGGCGCGGGTTTTCGCGCCATGGGGGAGCGAATCCGCGAGGCTCAGGGCAGCGCCCGACGTACCGAGTTCCTGCTGTACTACTCGGGCCACTCGGACGAGCAGGGGATCCTCCTGGGGGAGGAGCGGTTCTCCTACCGGGAGCTCAAGAGCTCGATCGACGACGTGGGCGCGGACGTGAACATCGCCATTCTGGACTCGTGCTCTTCCGGGGCCTTCACGCGCCTGAAAGGCGGCACGAGGCAGCCTCCCTTCCTGCTGGACGAGTCCAGCGAGATGAAGGGTCACGCCTTCCTCACTTCGAGCTCCGCCGACGAGGCGGCGCAGGAGTCCGACCGCATCGAGGGCTCCTTCTTTACCCACTACCTGATCGCGGGCATGCGGGGGGCGGCGGACTCCACCCGGGATGGCCAGATCTCGCTGAACGAAGCGTACGCCTACGCTTTCTCCGAGACCCTGGCCCGCACGGAGAGCACCGCGGGCGGGCCTCAGCACCCTTCCTACAACATCCAGCTCACCGGAACGGGGGACCTGACCGTCACAGACCTGCGGGTAGCGTCGTCGGGGCTGTGGATCCAGGAGGACGTGGGCGGGCGGCTGTTCGTCCGGGACCAGCAGGGGCGCCTGGTAGTGGAGCTCCGCAAGGACCCGAGCGTCCCGGTTCTGCTGGCGCTGCCGGCGGGGGAGTACCTGCTGCGCATGGAGCGCGACGGGGGCATGTACGAGAGCTTCGTGAGGCTTCGAGTGGGGCGCAAGGAGGCGATCGACTCCCAGGACTTCGTGCCCCTGAGGACCGAGCGGGCGACCTCCCGCGGACCGATCCCTTCCTGGAGCCACGAGGAACCGTTCCGCATGGACGAAGAGGAGCTCGCCGCCCGGCAGGGAACCCCTCCCGAGGACCAGGAGCCGCCGGTGCTCGTGCCTTTCAGCCTCGGGCTCCTGCCCTTCGTTCCCCCTTCCGGCCCCGAGCGGGCGATCCACCAGGTTTCGCTGAACCTGCTGTTGGGCAGCACCTACGAGGTGCGCGGGCTGGAGCTGGGTGCCGTGATTAACGTCAACCGCCACCGGATGGCGGGCTATCAGGGCGCCGGGGTGGGAAACATCCTGGAAGGGGACCTCGTGGGCGTCCAGCAGGCGGGGGTGTTCAACATCGTGGCCGGGGCCACCACCGCGTACCAGGGGGCGGGGGTGTTCAACATCGTCGAGGGACGGGCCTCCTTTCTCCAGAGCGCCGGGGTGTTCAACATCGCCGAGGCCACCTTCTCGGGCGTGCAGGCGGCAGGGGTGTTCAACATCAACGGCGAAGAGCAACGGGGAGTGCAGGCGGCGGGGGTGTTCAACATCGGGGGCGGGTCCGTCTACGGCGTGCAGGCCGCCGGAGTGTTCAACGCCAGCCACACCATCGGGGGCGCGCAGCTCGGCCTGGTCAACATCGCTGACCGGGTCTACGGCACCCAGATCGGCCTGGTCAACGTGGCTGCCGGCGAGGTCCGGGGGACCCAGGTCGGGCTGGTGAACATCGCCAGGGACTACCGGGGGGTTCCCATCGGGCTGTTCAATTTCGTCCAGAACGGGTACTTCCACCTGTCGACCTGGTTCTCCGAGCTGGGCATGGGCTACGTCGGGGTGGAGATGGGCACCCGCCACCTCTACAGCCTGTTCTACGGCGCAGTGGAGCTCAACGCCAGCCCGGACCTGTACGTGGCCGGCGCCGGTGTGGGGCTGCACGTGCCCATCGGTATGTTCTTCGTGAACGCGGACCTGAGCGCCAAGCAGGTGCTCCAGGGCCGAACCGCGGAGGAGGTGGCCGCTTCTCTCCAGCCCGGTGGCCTGGTTTCGGTGTTCCCCTCCCTGCGTGCGACCGTAGGTCTGCGCCTGGGCTCGTTCTCGATCTTCGGCGGGATCCTGGTGGACACCCTGCTCGAGGGCCTTACCGCCCCAACCCCCCTACACCGGCGCCCGGAGAATCCGGGGACCCTGGAGCTTTGGAATCTGCGGCTCGGGCTGTATCCCAAGCTCTTCGGTGGGGTCGGGCTGCAGCTGTAGGAGCGGCACCGGCGGACCTGCGGCGGGCTTCCGCCGAGCGGAGACGCGAAAAAACGAGCGGACCCGTGTGGGGTCCGCTCTGCATCGTGCCGGTCTGCGATTTGTCGGGCCGTTAGTTTGTCGGCAGGATTACCTCGAGACGCGGTTCGAGGTCCGGGGCCCAATCCCAGTCCTCCGGCGGGGGAAAGTAGCGTGCCAGCTCCATGATGGGGAGAAGCTGCTCGTACAGAGGCGCAACGCTGTTGAGCTCCGGGTCCAGATAGATCGACAGCCGTGCTGGCGACAGGTAGCGAACGAAGTCCGCACTTGGGGCCAGTTGTTTGACGACGGTCTTGCGGTCCGTCACCCAGGTGATGTACGCGAGGGCATCCTCTCGCTTCTGTCCGCTCAGGCTCACGTCCATGCAGAAGCTGTCCACGTAGCCCGGCTGGCAGGCCTCCCCGGTGTCCGACTGCACGAAGGGCTTCACGGCCAGATCGTCAAGGCTCAAGGTAGTGTCACCATAACCGGCGGCATCCTCGATGATCTTGTAGAAGTAACCGATCGCCTCCGAATAGTACACGTAGGCTCTTCCGTTGCCGTAGATGAACTGCCGCTGGAGGTAGTCGAAGATCTTGTCGTTCTGAGGATTGCGGCCCATCCCTGGATCCATCATGTCGACGACCCGATTCAAGATGGCTATGGCCTCTGGATCGATGTTCCCCGCGTCCATGTAGAGGTAGATCGTTTCGGGGTCATTGGGGTAGAGATCCATGAGGGTGTCCTTGTACATCTCTCCCGTACGGTAGATGCCCATCATGTCGATCAGAAGCCCCTGGCCCCGCAGATGGTCCCTGCCGCCGATCACCCTTTCCAGGTCCGAGAAGGTTTGCGCGCGTGCCAGCTCTTCGTCGTCCTTGTGGTAGAACATGTAGTTGGTGCAGGTCCAGTGGGGAACGCCCCACCACGCGCCGTCGATGTAGGCTACATCCTTGCAGATCGGGAAGAAGTCTTCGGGATCCTTGACCTCGTTGTCTGCGAGGGGCTGCAGGCGGCCCGCGCCCAGAAGCATGCGCAACCCGCTTTCGTCGACCTCGTACACGTCGGCCTCCGTGGTGTCCAGTCCATCGTAGTAGCCGGGTAGCGAAATGATCTGCAGATCGATGTCGGGATGCAGGTTCTCGAAGTCCGTTTCCATCGTGGTGAAATACTCATCGAGATTCGGTATCCAGTTGTAGAGGATGACCGAAAGCGGGCGGCGTTCCGCCGGTTCTGCGGCCGCTGGCGCTTCCGCTTGCGGGGCAGCAGGTCCCGTCGCACAGCTCGGAAAGAGCGTGACCAAGAGCAGGACTGCCGCGCCGATTAGAGCGAGCCTCTTGAGGATTGTCGGCGAGACTACGGAAGACAAGTCTACCTTTCTCACGTTCGACCTCCTATCGTGGGTTATCCAATATCCAGTATCGAAACACCGTGGTTGTCAAGTTCATGGAACGCGGGTACTGTCAGGATTTCTGTCTCGCAGAGGGTGACGGTCCTCCTGACAGGGTCACCGTGAACTCCCTGGTGTCACTGTCCTCGACCTCGCAGAGGCGGTTTTCTCGGGGCATTCAGATGTTACCTGCCCCGAGAAAATGCCGTGGTGAGAATCCTCGGAGGTCCTTTTGGATGGAATCGTGCGTTCGGCCGGCTTTGGCCGCGGGACAGGCATCTTCGGGTAGCGATCGTTGTAGTCCTTGGCGAAGGCGTAGTAGAAG
>JAFGFV010000626.1 GCA_016930895.1 Spirochaetales bacterium
AGCACACGGTGAATCACTACCGGGAGACCTGGTATCCCCGCCTGTTCAACCGCAACCACTTCGACGGCTGGCTGGCCGAGGACGGGCAGACCCTGGGCGAGCGGACCAGGAAGCGGGTGGAGGAGATCCTCGGCAGCCACGAACCGGAACCGCTGGAGCAGAAGACCCGGAAGGAGATCGAGAGGATCCTGGGTTAGTGCGTTTGGCGAACGGCTCGTCGAGCGCCTGGAGCAGGAAACGTGAAAAAGGGGCGAAGCCAGGAGGTTGGCCTGAAAGGCCGAACCGTGATCGACACTGGAACCCTTCCCACGATCTGCAGGCAGTGCAATATGCGCCGCGGGATCGCAGTGGAGGTCCGGGGCAGCCGGATCACCGGAGTACCCACGGAACAGATCGAGGAATGCGCTGAGTTGATCGCAGCCGGGATGCCGCGGAGCATCAACGACGTGGGAGTATCCCTGGAACACCAGGAGAACGGGGTGAACGCGGTGCGGGCTATCACGTGCCTGGGAGGCCTGATCGGGGCGGTGGAGGCCATGCTCGGCGCCGGGGCGCACCCGGTGAAAGTCCTGATCGTGAGCGGGGGCAACCCGGTCAACACCAATCCCAAGGTGGCCCGGGCGGCCGAAGCGTTCGGCAGGTTCGAATTGCTCATGGTCCGGGATCTGTTCCTGAGCGAGACCACGGCCCTGGCCGACTACGTGCTGCCCGCCGCTTCTTTTCTCGAACGCTCGGAGCTGCATCTTTACTCCCACTCCCCGGGGTTGTGGATGAATACACCTTCTGGCGGGATCTGGCCCAGAGGTTGGGTGGGTATCCACTGGTCCCTCCCAGATGAGATTGCGTTGGGCTATTGTGGCCTATCCGGGAGGGACTCTTTTCTACACCTTCATCTACTGCATCAATGCGCACCCGTCCGCTCTCCGGGGCCGTATCTCGGGCGGTTGGAATCGTCGGGATCACTCCGTTGGAATCGAACTGTTTGACAGCGCTTCCATTCACCGATATACTCTCTCTCCGCAAAAAGCAAATCTGCACCCGATCCGATCGGCTGGCTGCCAGGAGAAAGCATCTATCATGATTCAGCCCCGCCTCAGCTTCTTGAATCCAGATCAGTGCGCCCAAATCCATCAGGCCGCTCTGGAGATCCTCCATCGCACCGGTGTGCGGGTGTTCCACGAAGAGGCCCTTCGCCTTCTGGCAGAGGCTGACTGCCCGGTCCGGGATGAGAACCGCGTGTTCATAGCCGGGGCTCTGGTGCAATGGGCGCTCCGGCAGCCGCCCTCCCGCGTGGCCTTGTGCATGCGGGGGAGCAACCAGATCAGCGCGGCACTGCAGGAACGCAACGTCAACTTCGGGTTGGGATCGGACTGTCCGAACTATCTCGATCCCCGCACCGGGGAGCATCGGCCCTTTACACTGGCGGATATGCAAGCCGTTCTCAAATTGGCCGATTCACTCCCCGAGCTTTCCTTCCTCATGTCCGCGGGTATCCCCGCAGACGTTCCAAAATACACCTATCGACGGCAGTTCGCCACCATGATCTGCAACTGCCTGAAGCCTGTGGTCTTCGTCTGCGACGACGGGGAGGACTGCCGCCGCATCATCGCGGCAGCCGCCGCGGTGGCGGGGGGAGAGGAGCTGTTGCGCCTGAATCCGACCCTGCTCCTGTACTCCGAACCGACCACGCCCCTGCAGCACAGCCAGAGCGCCGTGGAGAAGCTGCTGGTAATGGCGGAAAGCGGCATCCCGGTCGTGCATTCTCCCGCCCCGATGATGGGCGGCACGGCTCCGATAACCATGGCCGGCGGGCTGGCCCTCAGCGCCGCCGAGGTCTTGAGCGCTCTGGTGATCCATCAGCTGAAACGTACGGGCGCGCCCTTCGTGTTCGGCAGCGGGCTCCATCATCTGGACATGCGAACGTCGATCAGCGTGTACGGGGCACCGGAGTTTCAGCTGGCCCGCCTGGGGGTGGCGGACATGGCTCGCTTCTACGGCCTTCCCAGCTGGGGGTACGCGGGCCATTCGGACAGCTGCGCGTTCGACGAACAGGCGGCTACGGACGCGGTGTTCTCCACCTTGGTGGCCCTGCAGAGCGGCACGAACCTGGTCCACGATGTAGGGTACATGGAAGCCGGCCTGGCCAATTCTCCAGAGATGGTCCTGTTCACCTGCGAGATGATCGGCATGCTGCGCCGCTTCCAGGATGGCTTCTCCATCGACCCCGAGACCCTTGCACTGCAGGTCATCCACAGCGTCGGGCCGGGGGGCAACTTCCTCACGGAGGATCACACCATGGAGCATTTCCGTGAGTACTGGGAATCCGACCTCTTCGCCCGACAGCGATTCGACGGCTGGAAGGCAGCGGGCGCCAAGACCCTGGCGCAGCGTGTGCGGGAGAAGACCGTCGCTGCCATGGATCAGGCTCCAGGGGCGCCTCTGCCGGATTCGACGGCCAAGGAGGTCAACTATATTCTGGGTCTTTCCGACAAGAACAAGTGAGTTTGGACAGATGAGCCTAACGGAGCAAGACCGATGAAGAGAATGCTGCGCAACGGAGCAGGTGACCCCGTATACCTTCCCGTGTTTACCGGCCCTGAGTTTCCCCTGTCCAGGCGGGGAATCGCCGCAATCCACGACGCCTCCCGGGAGGTGCTGGCCAATACGGGGTTCCGTTTCGTATCGGAAAACGCACTGCAGCTGTTCAAGGTTCACGGTTTTCGTGTGGAAGGACAACGGGTCTACTTCACGGAGCGGCAGATCCGGCGGGCTCTGGCAAGTGTTCCCAAGAGCTTCACAATCCTGGCCCGCAATCCGAAGCACAACATCCTCATCAAACGGGGAGTCAGCTCTTTCGGTCTGGGCCGCGGCGCGGTGAACGTGATCCGGTCGGACGGGTCGATCCGCAGAGGCACCCTGGAAGATGTAGTTGCGTCGAGCAAGCTGTGCCAGATGATGGATGTGCTTGAGCACTGGGGGCCCCTGGTCTACCCCACGGATGTCGAACCCGACAACGTGTATCTGGCCGCCTGGCATGTCATGGTCAGGTATGTGGACAAGCCGTACCTGTATGCGAGCCGTCATCACATCGATTTTGTGGCCCTGGCCTACGGAACCACCCGGGAGGAAATGGCCCGGCGGTCGGATTTCACCCGCTCCTTCGGCCAGAGCACGGCGGTCGTGCAATCCCCGCTGACGATGTTCTCCGAAGATTGTGAGGACCTGATCGAGTACGCCCGCTGCGGCATCGCCTGCAACATCGCCGCCATGCCGGTTGCGGGGACCACGGGGCCCTGCACCCTTTCCGGTCTGGTGGTTCAGCAGAACTGTGAAAACCTCGCAGCCATGGTATTCGCCCAGCTGGTGCGCCCCGGCTGCCCCGTATACTACGGTTCCATCGGTGGCAGGGCCGACATGAAGTCTCTGACCCCCAGATTCGGCTCGGCGGAAGCCCGTATTATCGGGCGTGCCGGGGTGCAGATGGCTCACTCCTACGGGCTCGCCTCCCGGGGAGGAGCAGGCATGACCGACGCGCCGGTCTGCGATTTCCAGGCCGGCGCCCAGGCCATGCTGCACATCCTCTCTGTTCTGGAGAAAGGACCCGAGTTCATGCCCTCCTGCGGGCTG